>CAZIJM010000079.1:0-6635 GCA_964539695.1 uncultured Methanomassiliicoccales archaeon
TGGAGATCTACACGGTGGAGACCCTCCGCGACGTGTTCGAGTACGCCTTCGTGGATTGTCCTATGAAGCAGCAGTACTTGGACAAGCTCTTGCCCCTCAACCAGGACGGAGTGTCTTCCGTCAGGAAGATCGAACCTCCTACGGAGTACCACTACACAATTCACCCGGAGCTCCCCGAGGTTCCGCCCCAGCCCCCTGTGGCTGAGCCGGTCCCCGAGCCGGTCCCCATTGCTGAGCCCGAGACGGTCAAGCATCCCTTTTCGGTCCCGATGCCTCAGTGAAATCATCGGGATGGGGCCTATCTGATGCGGGTGGCCCCGTTCCTGTCTCCCTTGTCATTTTGGGACCCTGCACGTCTGCCGCGGCATGGACGACTCGGTAACGACTTCTATGCACTTTCCGTCGAATGTTCTGTAGGCGATCGTCCACGACCCCACAGCACTCGACACATCTAGGTCCGGACAACCCTTTTAACGCCCTTCACGAATATGGACGACATGACCCGGAACGACTATTCCGGACACTCCCTCGTCATCGGGAGGTTCCAGCCACTCCATAACGGACATATGGAGGTCCTGCGCAAGTGCGCGGAAAAGTCCGACCACCTCATAATAGGCATCGGGAGCGCCCAGTGTTCCCACGATCCGGACAATCCGTTCACTGCCGGCGAAAGGTACAAGATGTTGTCAGACTCCCTCAGGGACGAGGGCATCGCGGAATTCAGCATCGTCCCCGTGGAGGACCTCAACAGGTACTCAGTGTGGGTGGCCCACGTAGTGTCCATGGTCCCGCCGTTCAAGAGAGTCTACTCCAACAATCCCATGACCCGCCGCCTCTTCGAAGAGGCCGGGTATGAGGTAAGGAGGTCGCCGATGTACAACCGGAACATCTACTCGGGTACAGAGGTCCGCAGAAGGATCGCCACCGGAGAGGAGTGGAGGGGCCTAGTGCCCCCAGCGGTGGCGGAGATCATCGACGCCGTGAACGGAGTCGGCAGGATTAAGGACATCACGGGGGGATCGGCCGGTGCATCCCTATGAGGCTGAAATCCTGGGGTTTACACTAAACCTTAGGTACAAAACCATGTGCACAGCGGAGTCCTGCATCGGAGGGCTTATCGGTGTAGCCATGATGGACATAGCCGAGTATTCAGTGTACTTCTTGGGAGGTGTTGTCACCTACAGCAACAAGGCCGAGGAGGAGATCCTAAGTGTCAAGAGGGAGACTCTGATCGTCCACGGCGCCATGAACAAGGAAACCGCGAGGGAGATGGCCTTCGGAGTGACCGAGCTGTTTGAAGTGGACTACTTGGTTACCGTCACCGGTATTGCCAGCTCTAGAGAGACCATGGACGTTAAGTTCGTGGGCCTGGTGTACATCATCGCCTCGGACGGGTCTCGCGTGGTCGTCACTAGAAACAAGTTCGGGGGAGGTCGCCAGCAAGTTCGCGAGGACACTGTGAAAAAAACCTGTGCCCTACTAAAAGATTTCGTGGAGGACATCCTGTGAACAGGTTCGAGAGGCAGCTTCCGATCTTCGGGGAAGACGGTCAGCGCAGGATAATGGAGGCAAAGGTCGGGGTGGCCGGATGCGGAGGGTTAGGCGTCAATGTCGTCACGGCCCTCGTGGAGGCGGGGGTGTGCAGGTTCATTCTCTGCGACCATGACGTCCCCGACATCACCAACCTCAACCGTCAGTTTATCTACAGTGCAGGGGATATGCGCCCAAAATCCGTGATATCGGCGGAGTGGATCCTCGCACTCAACCCGGTGGCAGATGTGAAAGCGATATGCGAGCCGATAACTGAGGACAACGACGACATGTTCGCTGGATGCGACATTATCATCGACTGTCTCGACTCCTTCGAGACTAGGATGGCCCTGGACGGGCATTCCCGCCGTCTAGGCATCCCGCTGGTCCACGCGGGGGTGTCCGGTTTTAACGGGCAGCTATATGTGTTTGTACCGGGAAGAACCCCGTCGCTAGCAGACGTCCTGGGGACCGCTAAGGATCCGGAGGGTCTCGTTCCATCCGTGGGTGCGGCTGTTGCGGCCGTGGCAGGCATGGAGGCGCTGGAGGCCCTGAGGCTCGTTGCTGGCCTGGGCTCTACTTGTGAGGGTGTTCTCATCACTGTCAACCTGGGCACCATGGAAATGGAGAGGGTTCCCGTGTCGAAGGATTGACCCCACACATTCTGAGATTATTTCTACACCGTCCCGGATTGACAGCGTATGAAGCACATTATGACCGGGAAAGTTAAGGAAGTTTATCAGGTGGACAACGACACCTTGGAGTTTGCCTATACGGACAACATCTCGGTGTTCGACAAGATCATTCCTTCCAAGATTCTCCACAAGGGAGAGACCCTTTGCAGGACTGCCAAGTTTTGGTTTGAAAAACTCGATGAGGCTGACATCAACAACCACTACATCAGCGAGCCGTCCAAGGATAGGATGAGGGTAAGGAAGGTGGATATCATCCGCGACTACAATAGGATCGACGGATCCACCACCAACTACCTGATCCCCTTGGAGGTCATCTGCAGGTACTACATCGCCGGGTCCCTCCTGGACAGGCTCAAGTCTGGAAAGATCAGGCCAGATGACCTTGGCTTCGAGTCCGGGCACGAGGTCAGGAGAGGGGAGAGGCTTCCCAAGCCCTTCGTGGAGTGCACCACTAAACTGGAGGAGCACGACGAGAACCTGACTGAGGCTGAGGCGAAGGAGATGGCTGGTCTCTCCGACGAGGAGTACCAGGTCATCGTGGACACTGTCTTCAGGATCGATAAAATCATAGAGAAGGAGGCGGGGAAGCGCGGCCTCATTCACTGTGACGGTAAGAAGGAATTCGCTTACGACAAGGAAAGGAGGCTCATGGTGGTCGACACCTTCGGAACTCTGGACGAGGACCGCTGGTGGGACGCTGAGGAGTACGCCAAGGGAAACATCGTGGAACTCTCCAAGGAGTTTGTCAGGCAATACTACCGCGAGACTGGGTACTATGATAAGCTTTACGCTGCCCGTGAGAAGGGCTTCCCGGAGCCCGACATCCCCGCGCTTCCCCAGGAGATCGTAGACCGTGTGAGCAGGCTCTATATCGACACGTATGAGCGCATAACCGGTGAGAAGTTCTAAAAATGGTTTAAAGGAGGATCTTCCGCATTCAGGACAGGGTGTTTACAAAATGGCCTCGAAGATGACTACTACGTCTTTCTCCCTAAAGAAGCTCATTATGCTGAGTTCATCGGTCATGGTGATGACCTCGTCGTCAGTGTATGCGACGATGTCTAAGTACAGGTCCACCATGGCATCATAGTCTTTCAGGCCTTGGACGTAGATCTCCAGTGCGTTGAATATTGACACGCCGTAGTTGGTGTAGTACATCGAGCTGGTGAAAATGTGGCCTATGTAGACTAGTCGGCTATGATAAATCCCAGGAAGTGCTCCGCCTCCAGCTACGTTCAGAGGTCCGCAATCCCCTCAGCGGTGGTCACGTAGCCGTAGTATAACTGTTTCTCGAAGTCGTTCATCATGCATGCCATGAGGACGATGTACGCCGAGTCCATCAAGACGTTCTTGGTGAACATGTCCCCTCCTCCACCGAACAGAATGTCGGATCTCGGGGTCAGTAGCATTTCCAAACCCTGGGAGTGGATCTTCTTTATATCCTGGTTGTAGCTATCGGTGGCGTTCAAGAGGCCGTAGGTCGCGCCCGAACTCGTGCACCAGCACTGAGGCGTTGTAGTAGTCCATGTAGGAGTCGCTGCAAATATACGTTGTGTTATTGAGCTCCAGGAACGCGCCGCCGAACTTTGTGTCCAGGTTCTTAAAATCGATCAGGTCCTACTTTCTCATGTAGTCGTAGACCTCGGCGAACTCCAGGCATACGCTGTTTATGAACGGTTCAGTGAAATCGAACAGCTAATCCTGGTCGGTGTAGGCGAACAAGACGTTGAAAACACATCCATCCATTATGAAATACAGCGTAGAGAACAGATTGCTGACACTTCTTCACGGCATCTTTCGCGGTGTCCGTCTAGTCGAGGGTGTAGTCCCTATAGAAAGGCTTGGCATAGGTCTAGTCTACGTAATTGTCGTACCCGTAAAGCGGTGATGAAGTTGTGTATCTCCACTCAGCTCCAGCACGATCTCAGTGTATCCATCGCGTCGCCGGTGTAGTTGTAGTAGACCTCGTCCTCCAGTTTAGTTTCTTCCGCTAGCAGCCGTTCCAGCTCCTCTGGAATCGATTCCGTGGGGGACCATTCCGTT
Source organism: uncultured Methanomassiliicoccales archaeon (assembly GCA_964539695.1). Classification (GTDB taxonomy): domain Archaea; phylum Thermoplasmatota; class Thermoplasmata; order Methanomassiliicoccales; family Methanomethylophilaceae; genus Methanoprimaticola. The sequence goes on from CAZIJM010000079.1 coordinate 4,269, forward strand.
TACTCGTTTCCGATGACATCCCTCACGGTGTCATTATAGACATCTCGAAAGGCCTTCCGGAGCGTGTCGTCCCAAATATTAGTGACGGAGTCGAACAGAGATGTCTAATAAGTATAGTATCCGAAAGTCGACACTTCGCTGTGGTAGTAGTCTCAGTAGAACATGATGTATTGGCACTAGATGTCTGTCAGGGCATCGTACAGCGCCATCACGGCAGTTTGGATCGCGTCTACCGTCACGTCGATTAGGTTTCTGGTGTTGTTTAGAGAAGATTACTCCAGCATTTTGTTTGTAAGGGATGAGGGTGAAGTCGAAATAACTCTTAGAGGAGTTGTTGGAGCTGTCATTGAAGAAGACGTACGTGAAAACAAACGTAGCTGCGAACAGTACCACGGCCATGACACAAGGGCGATGTTTGTCCTCTTCATGAGGATAAATCTGATTGCGTCAATAAAAGGCACGCCGCTTCGGACCAGTTAAGCGGCCGGTTGTTCTAACTATGGACTTTGTGAACAGCCAGCGAGATGAACTTGACAGTACGAATAGACGACTATTTAGGGCGGAGAATAGTCACCCACAGTAATTATGAATGGTGATACCGCAAAACAGTTACTGTCGATGACGGTTGCATGTGGCCGTCCTAAGTATAGCTCACGATGACGAATGATGAAGACAGGGGCCGCATTCATTGTCAGATGTACTTTCCGATGTCGATCAGACCAGCTAAGAACTCATAGATCTGATATTCTATGCCGATTCCCTGATGAAAGCGATTCTTGTTATAGAACTCCACCCATGGTCACGGTCCCTCTTGCTTCCTCGACAGTCCCCATGGAACCGAAGTTTTCTAGCTCCTTGACAGCAGTCTCGTGGGAGCTCTCTATTTTTCCCTGCGTCTGGGGTAGCGAACTTTACCCATGGTGTGCTAGATCTTGTTCTTCGTTCGCCATTTGTCTGATGACGTCATCCGTCAACTGGTGGTTTGAGATGTGATAGACGAAGATGCACTGCGAATGGTCGTTCAGGACCCACATCGAGCGGACGCCGTTCGACCACGTCTTGTAATTGATCTGGAGTAGGTCGAGACTCAGGGCGCGCTTGAATCGTCTGTAGGTTTTGTCCCTACAGCGTCAGGAGGGTTTCCGAAGAGATCTACCTGACGCCGTATCTTATTAACGGTGGAACAGGTCATATTGATTTCACGCTTCTCCCGCAGTTTATTCTGGAGCTTCTAAAAGCCGAATTTCTAGTACTCTTTCATATTCTACAACTCGATGATTGTTTCGTGGGTCTTTCATCTGAACTTCTTGATGATCTTCTTTGGACGGGTGGATATCGAATTGAAGATCGAAATCGGCACATTATAGTTTTTGTATTTCGAATTGAGGAGCTTTTTGGCTCTGTAGATGTGTGACCACTTGGACACAAAGCCATTTGACACGTCGAATTTCTCCACCCACGAGAGTAGGACATCTTATTCTCAGCAATATCTACTTTGTATTGCAGCTCCTTTATGGAGAATACGATTTTCATATGCTTGCAGCCGTCGCAGACGATGCCTATAGTATCCAACCTACCGTTAAATATTTCCTCTGCGGTTTTCTTAATACCAATTAGATTTTAGTTCATATTGTTACTATACCGCGAACGAAGTTCGTTTATAATCATAATTTTGTCCAATAAATAACACCGGTCGGAGACACTATTAAGACGTCGGTTGATTCGGAATTAGATGCCAGAAGCCACAGTCGGAGAATACATGATCCGGAACGTCCACACGATTAGCCCGGACATGACGGTAGAGCAGGTAAGACAGGAGATCATCAATTCGAATTTCCACGGATTCCCTATCGTCGAGAAAGGGTACCTACTTGGATTCGTGACGGCGAAGGAACTGCTCCGTCACATTGATAAGCCCGATGCGAAGATCAGATCGGTCATGAGGAGGGGCACGCTGTGCGCCATCCCCTCGATGTCCATAGACGATGCCACCCGTATCTTGTTCAGGTACGGGCTTAGAAACCTTCCTGTGGTGGACGAAGACAAAAAGATCGTGGGGATCATCTCGAACATCGACATAGTCCGGTCCCAGATCGAGAAGTCGCGTCCCGGGAAGGTCATGTCTGTTAAAAACTTCTTAGAGCAGCAGAACGGCGTTAAGATGAAGGTTATCAATAAGGATATCCCTGTGGATCAAATCATCCCCACCCAAAAGGAGGTCTACATGGACGAGCTCATTGGACGCCAGTACGAGCTCAAAAGGGGCCTCAACGAACCCCTCATCGTGGTCGAGAGGCGCAACAGGTACCTATTGGTGGACGGACACCACAGGATCATGGCAGCCCACAGGATGGGCATGAAGACGTT
>CAZIJM010000080.1:0-6550 GCA_964539695.1 uncultured Methanomassiliicoccales archaeon
GGAGCCGTACGGTGGATTGTGTGAAATAACGACTGGCGGATTAACCGCCAGTCTCTCATTCGGTCGTTTCACAGTATCACCGTTCACAGTCATTGTCGGTGACTATTCTTCGTATTGAATAGTCGTTTATTTGTACTATTGACTTCTTTTCACTGTTGCTGTTCACAAAGTCCGTAGTTAGAACAATTGCTCGGGACGAGTCCTAGGTACTTGTTCCAGCTATTTCTAGTTTTTGCTCATGTGGCATATGTGTGTAGGATGCGCACACGAATGTAAGATTTAGGCAATCCGACTAAACCATTATATACAATGCAAAACTAATAGTCGAGTAGAAGTGCCTACTGGGTTCAGATGTCTAAGGTAGGCGCGTTCGACCCTTAAAAACGATTTACCGGGATGGACCTCAGCTCGTTCCGGGTATTTTCACTCCTGTTCGCTGATTGATTGCCTATTACTCTCGTCGTTCCACACACTACATTATTCGTCGAATGCGTGTCGGTATTCGTTGTGCCATGATGACACTTTTATTATGTCGGATCCAATTCGAATCACGCATACGTGGATATGCGTACCTCTATCGAGGGGGTATCCAACTGTCAAAAATTAAGAGAGCCATCATCAGCGTCTCGGACAAGAGCGGCATCGTAGATTTTGCCAAAGAGCTGGCCGGTGCCGGAGTTGAGATCATCTCGACTGGCGGGACATACAAACTTCTGAAAGAAAACAGCATAGCGGTGACCGAGGTTTCCGAGATTACGGGGTTCCCCGAGATGCTCGACGGCCGCGTGAGGACCCTCCACCCCAAAATCCACGCGGGGATCCTCGCACGCAGGGATGTGAAGGAGCACATGGAGACCATCTCTGCTAAGGGAATTGAGCCCATCGATATGGTAGTTGTGAACTTGTACCCCTTTAAGCAGACCGTGCTAAAGGAGGGTGTGGAGTTCAATGAGGTGATTGAGAATATCGACATTGGTGGACCCAGCATGATCCGTGCGGCCGCTAAGAACTATAGGTACGTGGTAGTGGTGACGGACCCGGACCAGTATCCCGCAATTCTGGCTGAGTTCAGAGAGAAGGGCGAGTTGTCTGAGGAGCTCCACGGCAGACTCATGGCGGAGGCATTCGTGAACACCGCGAACTACGATAGCATGATCGCCTCCCTGATGTATAAACACTTCTGCGAGGGGTTCCCTAAGTCCTTCCCCATACCCCTGGAGAAGGTCGAGGATCTCAGGTATGGCGAGAACCCCAACCAGGCCGCCGCTTTCTATAAGGATCCCTTTACCCCCGGTCCCACCGTGGCCAGGGCGGAGCATTTCCAGCACGGCAAGCAGCTGTCCTACAACAATATCCTGGACCTAAACAAAGCTATGGACATCTGTATGGACTTCGAGAGGCCGACAGTGGTCGTGATAAAGCACACCAACCCCTGCGGATTGGCTTCGGCCGACAATATCTACGACGCCTTCATAACGGCGTACAACGTTGACCCACTCTCCGCCTTTGGATGCGTCATCTGCCTCAACAGAAACTGCACTGTGGAGGTGGCCAAGGAGATTTCCCAGCACTTCGTCGAAGCCGTCATCTGCCCTGATTACGATGAGGGAGCGGTGGAAATCATGGAGGTCAAAAAGAATATCCGCCTATTGAAAACCAATTGTCCCATCGGTCCCTCCCAGAGGGTAAGGGAATGCAAGATGAAGAAGATCCAGGGCGGGATGCTGGTGCAGATCGACGAGGACGTGCCCATCGACTCAAAGAACCTGAATGTCGTCACCAACCGCGCTCCTACCGAGGAGGAGATTCACTCTCTGCTGTTCGCATGGAAGCTGGTCAAGCACGTAACCTCCAATGCCGTCGTCTACGTGAGGGATGAACGCGCTGTCGGCATTGGGGCCGGACAGATGAGCCGCGTGGACTCCGCCAAGATCGCGACCATGAAAGCCAACGAGCCCACCAAGGGCTGTGTCATGGCTTCCGATGCGTTCTTCCCGTTCAGGGATGGGGTTGACGAAGCGGCCAACGCCGGGGTCACTGCGATCATACAGCCCGGAGGCAGCATCAGGGACCAGGAGGTCATTGATGCCGCAAACGAGCACAACATGGCAATGGTTTTCACCGGCTGCCGCGTGTTCAGGCACTAATTCTAAAATCCAAGGGCCCCACCAGCGAGTGTCAGTGGGGTCACAACTTCTACTATATAAAAGTTCGATGATTGAAACGGTTGCATTCCGCAACCATGGGTACCCAGTAACAATGATTGCGGCCGTCCAATGGAAAGCTGTGTTTTCAGAAAAATGGACTTAGTCCTCGTCCGATGGCCTGAGATACCGTCGGGTTCAATCCCGGTCATATATAGGTTATGTGTCTAATTCAGTGGATAGTTCCACCGTCTGTGGAATATTGCAAGGTTCCCGGAGCCTAGGTCACAGGGTTTACAACCGCACTGCGGAACCACCCTGCATGGTCTACAAGTGTGGTTACAGTAACAAGTATAAGTTCAAACCTATCGGGTTCTGGGTCTGTCACAGGCACGGGACGTTGAACGATATTGGTTTGCTGGCAGATTGGCAAAAGACAACCTCCTGAACCCCGTCAATATAGATGCCTTCGTGGAGAGGGCAGGGAGTTTTCCGGGAGGGACGATGTCACACTCAGGGCGCATTCGGACGCCTGGCAGACCTGGTATACGCTGGGGGTTACCTACACGTCCCCAGCAATGCTCTGTAGGCCGGAATGGTTTAGACCAGAGCGGCCCACCTCGTGTCCAGATGCGTAGACCGATACCCGACTGCGTGGTGAGGGATATCAAGACGGACGGCAAGTGCAACGTGCCGTACGTGCAGGGGCTTGACGCTTTGTACAGGAACCACGGCTGCAGCTTCGTATTTGGAGAGACCGTTCACTTCTCTATATCAGGGACCGTTAGGAACACCATGCCTAAGGAAGCTTTCGAGATCGTGAACATGGCCTCTCTGGTTATGATTCAGTTTATCTCCATCACCATCGATATAATTGACCATAACCCCATGTTCAGGCGTGTGATGGAGGATGTTGAGATGTTTGAGTTCATTGAGGTCCGCTCAGTTAACATTTTGAAGAAGACCGCTGTGAGGAAGGCCTCGAAATTTACCAAGTAGCAGATTCTCCCGTTCCGGCTAGCGCTGGAGGTCGCCGAGGCGGCCATGGGAGGGAGGGACGACGGTCCGCGAGATTCGCTGAGATGCTGTCCAAGGCGGTGAACCGGGGATCTCAGTTGGCGTTCCTAAGGGTGACCAGGGCGAAGGATGGACAGATCGCAGAGGCTGAAACCGAGATGAGAGGGTATGTGGCATCGTACGTGTCGCTGTACACCTCGGGCGACCCCGATGTACCTCGGTGATTGAAACCCTTTCAAGAATGACCCGTACGTACGGTGAAAAGAAAGGTGACCGGTGGGGTCCGGCCTGGTTTGAGGATCACTCAGGTTTCCTGGCTTTCATCTCGTTGTCAAGATTGTAGAGGCCGAATCCGCCATCCTTGGCGAAGAGCTCGTACTTGGTGATGAGGTCTTTGGCGTTTTTCTCTTCCTTACATTGCTCGCTGATAAACCAGTCCATGAACTGGGTCCTGTAGTCCTTCGCCTTGACAGCGGCGGCGTAGATGACATGGATGAGGGACCGTAACGTATTGCTCGTACTCGTACGCGGCCTTCAGGGGCTTGTCTAGGCACTCGTGACCTTGTCAGGTTTGGTGATGGGCTTCAGCTCGACTTTGATGTCGTTGTCATGGAGGTAGCGGTAGATCTTCATGCCGGTGTCCTATCCTTCCTTCTCCTGAATTTCGAACCAGTTGGCGAATCCGTCGAGGTCCTTGTTGTCGTAGAAGTTCGCCATGTCGAGATACAGGTAAGCGGAGTATAACTCCTTGTTAATCTGGTCGTTCAGAAGCTCGTATACTTTCTTGTCCATTTTCTCATTTATATGTCCCAAGGCATTCCGTCACGATTTCTGAGAAGGCGAATAAACGGATGTCGCCTTAGTTCTAACCGCACAGCTTGTAAACACCTTACTGCTTGTTAAACTCCTGTGCCTCCTTCTTCAGATCCCACAGGATGATGGGTCCGTCCTTGGCTTTCCTCTTCATGTGGCCACCGGGGCCTCCACGGTCAATTCTGGCCTTCTCCAGACACTCGGAGTCATCGCAGATGAACGCGGCATACACGATGTTCTTGCAGGGCTTGCCGCAGTACTCACAGACATAGTCTTCCATGTTCAGTGCCATGCGTCGATAAACGGGGAATGCGGGTAAAATGGTTTTCAACCGGACGGAGAACCGCGGAGCGTCCCGCCCCCGTCCGGCATCAGTTAATCTCCATCGAGAACTGGATGGCCTGCACGGAGTGCGTCAGGCAGCCCAGGGACACGACGTCGGCCTTCCCGATATACTGGGGGAGGGTCTCCAAGGTGATGTCACCGGAGGCCTCAACTAGGATACGATCGCTCACCTTTTTCACGGCGTCGCGGATCTCCCCGGTCATGTCTGGTCCGACGTTGTCAGCCATGATGATGTCGGCGCCCATCTCGGCGGCTATGACGGCGTCCTCAACATTGTCCACCTCGATCTCTACCTTGAGGGTGAAAGAAGCCTTGGCCACCTTCTCCATCGCGGCCTTGACGGAACCGCTGGCGCGGATGTGGTTATCCTTGATCAGGATCATGGAATCCAGATCGGCCCTGTGGGGGTCCCCTCCAGCAGCGGCGACGGCCTTTTTCTGGAGGGAACCGAATCCGGGCACGGTCTTGCGGGTGGCAGCGATGACGACCTTCCTGTCGACCAGCTCTATGGCCCTCGCAGTCATGGTGGCTACGCCGCTCATATTCATTAGGATATTGAGGGCGGTCCTCTCGGCGGTGATCATCCCGACTAGCGGACCGGACACCGACATGACGCGGCTCCCCGCCTTGACGCGGTCGCCATCGGAGAACAGTGATGTGGCGTCGCATCCCATTGATGCGAAGACCTCCTCTGCGCTTTCGATCCCGGCGACTACGGCGTCCGCCTCGACGGTGATGTAAGCGGTACCATCAGTGTCAGGCACGGTGAGGCCGGTGGTGACATCTCCATTGCCGATATCGGTCTTGAGATAGGATATAACGTCGACCATGGGGCTCACACATCCAGCTTGAACTCCTCGCCGGTCTGGGGGAGGATGACGTTGTAGTCGCTGAGGTCGTCCAGGAAGGTTTCCCTGGCCTCGGAGTGCATAATGATGACGTTATCCGGGTCGCAAGCCTTGACGAAGTCCACGATCTGGGTGTGGTCGGCATGTGCGGAGAAGTCGTACTTTTGCAGCTCGCACTCAATCTTAACGATTTCGCCGTCGATGCTCACGCAGCCCTGCTCCATGAGCAACCTACCATTGGTGTTCTCAGCCTGGTAGCCGACTAGTAAGATGGCTCTCTTGGGGTCGTTCCTGAACTGGTTGAGGTATCTGAGGATGGGCCCTCCATCCAGCATACCGCCGGTGGTGATAATGATTTGTCCCTTAATAGCCGCGTCTCTGTTGGCGGGTCTCCTGACCTCGTGGAATCTCTTCTTGGCATTCCTCAGCTGCCTAGCGTCCCTAAGGTACTCGGGGTAGTCCAGAAACAGACGGGTGACCGCCCTGCCCATGCCGTCAACCCACATCTCATAGCCGAGGTCCTTCAGCAGGAGCATGATCTCCTGGGTCCTTCCCACGGCGAAGCAGGGGATCAGGACGGTACCTCCGCGGTCTATAACCTCATCAATCTTCGCTATGAAGTCGTCCTCGGTCTGCTTCCTCGGGGGGTGGTTGCGACCTCCGTAAGTCCCCTCAATGAAAAGGTTGGTGCAGTCTTTGGGCTTGGCACCTCCGACCAGTTTCTGGGTCTCAGTATGGATATCTCCGGAGTACACGGTGCTACAGTCACGATTGAACTCGAACATAGCAGCACCAGGAATGTGGCCGGCGTCCAGCATGCTGACGTCAATGTGGTTAATCGTGATGTCGTCTCCGTAGGTCATGGGCACGACACTTTGCATCGTCTTCTCGATGTCATCTATCGAGTAAGGCTGGACATAATCCTCGGCCTTAGCGATCTTGAGCGTGTCCTTCATCATGAGCTCGGATATCTCCGCTGTGAGCGGCGTTGTGAACAGGTCGCATCTGTCCTTCCCGATGACCTGCGGGACCATCCCACAGTGATCCAGGTGGGAGTGGGTCAGGAACATGTAATCAATTTTAGGTGCCGGTATTGGGAACTCCGGGGGTTTCGTGGGACTTAGACCGTACTCCACAAGGACGGTCATGCCGTCCCCCACCATTGTCATCCCCATGCGGCCGACCATGTCAGCACCGCCTAAGAACTTGAATTTCATTTTCATTCGTCTCTCATCTCCTTTTCGTAATGCCTCTGAGGAAGGCTTTGTAAAAGGGGATAACTCCCCTTAATTGTGATGATGAATACAGGGCAGACCTGTATAACACTGTTGCACAATTCGATAAATGTGACGACATGAGCCAGTCATTAGCCAGCTAAGTCAC
>CAZIJM010000081.1:0-6527 GCA_964539695.1 uncultured Methanomassiliicoccales archaeon
ATGGACCTGAGGAACCAGAAGTGCATCTACGACGACGTGATCCTACCAAAGGAGCCCCAATCGAAGGGCGACGAAGTCTAGAAGCTGTTCGGTCTGAAGCCCTTTTATGCGATTCCTAAACACCGATGTAATCATAAAAAGTCACTGAAAATTGAGCATAGACATTAAACTTAAACTGATTTTAACTGGTTTGGGTTTCCATAATATTTGTTTCTCTTCGGGCCAGGAGGTCCGGCGACAAGATTGGCGGTGAGAGGCAACTTTAATAAAAGACAAATGCAAGAGATGTGTTCAGACGAGAGCGTGCATTGATTCAATAAACAATCGTATATGACATGATATTAGCGATAACTATAACCCTGATCATGGCCGCCGCTAACAAATACGTCAAACAGTACAAGATAATCATATACCTGGCATTCGCGATCATCGAGGGGTACTTTGTCCTATCTTGCTACTTCGATTATGATCTGATAGTATCATCCAAGGTGATCATGTCGCTGTTCTCCATGGGCATCCTGTAAACCGCACTGTTCGTTGTGATAGTTTTCATAGGATGCCGCCGAAGAACGGGGTCACCCAGATCTGAAGTCCGGAGGGTTAATTTGTCGATCATAGCCTGTTTCATCAGTTTGGGGCAAATATTCTACTACACGTCTTCCTTCTTCCAGTTCTTCTACAGATCGCTGTCCATGGGATGGAAGATCATAACCGTCTCGACTATCGGGCTGCTGGCCCTACTGCTGCCGCTGATGCTGACATCGTTCTATTGTATCCGTACCAACATAATAGCAGAAGATTTAAAAGAATCTCCAGCGGTTCTCCTCCCATCTTCTACTTCCTGTTGTGACTGCACATCTTTAGACTCTACGTTATGCTAAACGGCGAATTCTCCGAGCTGTTCATCGGCGAGCACTCCGATACGCTGATTATCTACACGGTCAACTTCGGGATATACTTCATGCTACGGTTCTGCACGTTCCTATGATAGTGACGTTTTTCGAAGACGAGGAGCAAACCACCTCGGCGGAGCCTCTGCGGAGATGTGATACAGGCGAGCAAGAACAGCCTCAACTCGACCAAGGTCACCATTATACCTAAGACTGCATAAGTGTTCTGCATCATATCAGTAGTAACCATCCTGCTGCTGCTTTCGATCTGCGCCGTCTACAGGCTGGAGAATATCCGTGGTGATGGAGATGGACATGGAGAATCCCGTCGGACGTCACCTACGATATTAATGAGATGCAGAGAACACAACCATAGAATGGGCGGATGCCGAGGATTCAGCGAAGGACGCTGACACATCCGATGACGATGCCGAATCAACAGCCTTGAACCTCAGCAACGTGGCCCTTCTGCCGTGCACCAGAGATGAATTGAATGATGACTGGGGCACATTGTGACCCCAAACGGGACCGGGAGACCCGTGAAATCCAAGTCAACTCTCCGATGCCCGGAAGAGGACCGGCACCCTCCATTAATACGTGCGGATGCACGTTTCACATACCATAGTAGAAATTGTCGCCTTTGGAACTGGGATCTGCAACATCAACCGTCATCACAGTCCCAGAAACGTTCTGCAAAAAATTGTTTGAATACATCCATACATGGCAACTAATATTATTGCCAAAGTGGGATGGACATCTCATTGTCCCCATCTTTGAAAGCAAAACATGTGGCCCTGTAAGCAGGTTTATCGGCTCCGACACATTCTTCACACTAGATTTCCTGACCAACGAGAGGATGGCTGACAGACATAGAATGCCTCCCGTCTGGACCTGAGGGAGGGGAGCACCAGGAACCTCCTGTCCGAAATGACTGAATACGATCTCATCCATATTAGACAGACCGGCGAGACCATCACAACCAACGGCATCTGCACACCGGATGTCCTCAGTATGAGAGCGATCTACATCAACATACTTGCGTTCGTCCTAAGGAGCAGCCAATAGGGCATGGTAATTATACCTGAGCGAACTCATGAACAGCGGAGACGTTGAATACCTGTATTCGGACAGCATGAAGACCCCGCATCAGAGGATCTGTTTGTCCAACACCAACGATATCGGTGACGTCCGGTGCCGAGAGCCTCTGACCCAAACGGTTTATTGCACCGCAAAGATGAATTCAATATGAAGAAGATAGACACCTCCAAACTGCGATTTTCGGAGATAATCGACAGAGAGTATTACTTTGTCAACAAGTCCATGCTCGTAGCAGACATGCTCGGGAAGGACTCTCAGGCGTCTATTTCTACATAAGGCTCAAAAGGTTTGGGAAGACTATAAACATCTCGATGCTGGACGCGTTCCTCAACATGGAATACGAAAGGAACACATGGTTCGACGGCCTAGAGCTATCTGAGCACCACAAGTTCAACGAATACAAGAACGCATCCCGGTGAATCCGTCTCGACTTCAAGGATGTTGAGACTGAATCAGAGCAATCCTGTCTGAACTCCATGAATCTGACCATCCAGACAGTCATGCTACCTTTCACCGATGTCATTGAAGAATCAAGTGTGCTTACCAAGGGGGAACGCAATCTTTTCGACAAGACCACTCAATGCGAATCTTCAATCGTCCATAAAAATCCTCATCGGGATTCTGGAATGGCATTCGGCGAGAAGATCGTCATATTTATAGATGAATACGATCAAGGCATCAACTCTTTCAAAACGGACCGCAGAAATTTTGTCGGATTCTTTGGAAGACTAATGTTTTCTACGTTGAAAAGCAACCCCAGCCTTTAGATGGGGTACGTCACGTGTGATGCGCCAAGGCGTGGTGTTCTCCAGTCTCAGCAATCACTAGGTAAATAACATGTTCTCTAAGCGCTCCAACAAGCGCTTCGGGTTTATGAAGAATGAGGTGAAGAAGATTCTTTCCTACGACCGCCCAGAGAAATTCAATGAGGTCAGGGAATAGTACAATGGCTACCGCTTCAGGGATGCCGAGGTGTACAATCCCTTCAGCGTCATGAGTTACATTGCCAAGAGGTTTGTTTTCCGTTTCGATTTCCAACAAAGAGGTGATGGGACCTGGACAAAATCATGAAGGAAGTTTTGAGTGTCACCCATTCTGCACTTGGTAAGTTCGCCATAGCCGTTACCTACGGCGACGCCAGAACGATCAAGTCCGCCTTGGCGGGCACTCTCACGAACGCCAACTGCTTCAGCCTTAGGGACGAAAGCTTGTACACCCTCGTGGTCTTAACCCTGCTCCATGCCTCCATGCGCGACTACGACGTGAAGTCGGAGAGGGAAATAAGCAACGGCAGAAACGATATCAACCTTAAACTCAGGCGCTCTGGGCTATCGCCGATGATCTTCGAGCTGAAGAGATCCAAGTACGAGAAAGATCTCAAGTCTGATGTCGAGAAGGCCCTGTCCCGAATCCACGGCCGCAGGTACTATATGGACATGAACGGGGACGTCATCCTCGTGGGCATATCGTTCTGGGACAAGATGCCCTGCATGAAGACCGAGACCCTGCATCTGGATCGGTGACGGGGCAACCTACACCCATATCCCTCAAACCCTTTCCAGATACTTCACAACTGACCGAAAAATGACCTTCCCGTCGCCTTCCTCGTCGATGTATCCCCTGGTCCAGTCCGGGTGAGTGAACCTAGTTATGACCCTCTCGGGATGGAGCATCATACCCAGGACATTGCCCGCGGGGTTGCAGATGCCGGCGATGTCTGAAGGGGACCCGTTGGGGTTCCAGGGGTACACGGCATTGGTACCATCGGGGCAAACGTACCTGAACACGACTTGGTCGTTGTCCTCCAGCCTCTGGACGAAGTCGGGGTCCATACTCATCAGCTTCCCCTCGGCGTGGGCCGACGGGATCATGAGCATCTTCTTCTTAGGGACGTCCCTGGTGAACAAGCACTTGCCACGATTGTCATTCCTCAGAATCGTAGGCCTGCACTCGAATCTCCCTGAGTCGTTAGTGTACAGGACGGCGGTGGGTTGCTCACTCATAACGCTGTCCAATGCCGGAAGGAGGCCCAACTCCACCAGAATCTGGAACCCATTGCAGATGCCCAGTACGGGCTTCCCTTGCTCCACAAAACTCTTCAGTTCAAAGCCGATGGCGGCCTTAATCCTGGCTGCGAAAAGCGCTCCAGCTCTGACATAGTCCCCGGCGGAGAACCCTCCGGGGAACGCAAGTACATCATAGTCCTCTAGGCTCCTCCGCATCCCTACGGGTGCCTGTCCGATCAGCTGCTTCAGATGAACCTTCTCAGCCTGCGCGCCTACGGACTTGAACGCTATGGCCATCTCGTCCTCGCAGTTCGTCCCCTCTATCCTCAGAACACACACCCTCACATCCTCCGGCCTCATTCCGCACCACATCCCATAATGCTCCAGATGGGGTCATTCCATGCATGCCACAACTCCTCCAGCGGCACGATGATACCGTTGTCCTTGATTTTCAGGCAGTCCCCCTTGGTTATCCCGAGAAGAGTGGCGTCGTCACCCATGATCTCCATGAATCTGGTGACATCCATGCCGTCGACTTCGGCGATCCAGCGGCTGTTGCTCTCGGAGTACAGTTTCCTTCTGAAGTTTATACCATCGATGTTCTCCAGGGTGATCTCCGCGCCCACATGACCGGAGATGCACATCTCGGCCACCGCCACGGCTATCCCCCCATCAGCACAGTCATGGCAGCTCAGGATGATACCCTCGTCCATGGCCCTCAGGAGCTTGTCCATACACCTCTTCAGCGCGTCGATGTCCACCCCAGGAACGGCGCCCTGCTCCCCGTCATACTTCCTAAATAGTAAAGACATGCCCATTTCGTCCTTGGTACGGCCTATGACGAAGACACGACTGCCAACCTTCTTAAAGTCCGCCGTGACGGCCTTTCTGACGTCATCGATAAGCCCGCAACCTAGGATCATCGGTGTGGGCAGAATGTGATGCCCGCCGGGGGCCTCATTGTACAGACTCACGTTCCCAGACGGGATGGGAATATCCAAAGCCTTGGCGATCTCACCGATACCCCTGACGGCCTCCCTGAACTCGCCCAGCCTCTCGGGCTTCTCCGGATTGCCGAAGTTCAGGCAATCAGTAAAAGCGTTGGGTCTGGCTCCGACAGCCACCAGGTTCCTGCATGCCTCATCGATGCACGCCATGCCGCCCCTGTACGGGTCACCCTCGGTAAACCAAGGGTTGCAACCGATGGCGACGGCCAACCCCTTTATCCTGTCGGGCACCGGTCTGAGAACCGAAGCGTCCCCGGGGCCGGTTGCGTTCATCGGCCCCACCATAGGATGGATAACGGTCGCGGCGCGGACCTCATGATCGTACTGTCTGATGGCCCACTCTTTGGACGCTACGTTAAGGTCTGAAAGCAGTGAGAGGATCACCTCTTTGTCGTCCGGCAGCTGGGGGAACCTCTCCCTTTCTTTCGTGTACACGTCGGGCAGCACGTAGGGTCTATTGTAGACCGGCCCGCCGGTCAGAAATTCCAGGTCCATGTCAAATATCATCTCGCCGTTCCAGAAGAGGCGGGTACGCCTCTGGTCGGTTGTCTTGGCAATGGGCGTAGCGAGGACGTCCCACATTTCAAAAATGCCTAAAACCTCCTCAACATTCTCGGGCTTACATGTGCACATCATGCGCTCCTGAGACTCAGACACCCAGATCTCCCAGGGCGCCAGGCCTGGCTCTTTTAGCGGTACATTCTCTAGGTTGACGTCAGCGCCGCAGCCTGCGTCCAGGGCCATCTCACCCACGACGCAGCTCAGGCCCCCTCCGCCCAGATCCTTCATCCCGGTAATGAGGTGCCTGGCGTTGACCTCAAAGCAGGCATGCATTACAGGCTCCTTGGTAATTGGGTCACCAAGCTGAACAGCCCCCCTGAAGTCCTCATCAGACGTGGCAGTGAGGTCGGCGGAGGCAAAATTAACGCCGTGGATCCCGTCGCGACCGGTGCGTCCCCCGATGAGGATCATGACCTCCCCGGGACCGCCGGCGTAGTTCTTAGCCAAGTCGTTGCGATTCACTATACCAAGGCATGCAACGTTGACCAGGCAATTGCCGGTGTACTTCTCGTCGAAAAAGAAGCCGCCTGTAATCGTGGGGATGCCCACGCGATTACCATAATCTCTGATCCCCGACACGACGCCGCTGATCAGGTACCTGGGGTGTTTGACACCCGACGGGAGCTCCCCCTGCCTGTCGATGGGGCCGAAGCACAGCGGGTCCGCGAGCCCTATAGGCTGGGCGCCCATGCAAACCACGTCCCTCAGGATCCCCCCAATCCCGGTGGCGCTGCCGCCGTAAGGCTCAATCGCCGAAGGGTGGTTGTGACTCTCAATCCTCAGGGCGTAACCATAGTCGTCATCAAAGACCATAACCCCGGCGTCTCCCTTGGACAGCACGTCCTCCCGGTCCAGCTCGAATATGAACTCCTTCAGAATAGTCTTGGAGCTCTTATAACAGCAGTGCTCACTCCACGCCTGCCCGAGGGCCTGAAGCTCCACGTCGGTGGGGTTTCTGCCCTCGC
>CAZIJM010000082.1:0-6437 GCA_964539695.1 uncultured Methanomassiliicoccales archaeon
ACTCCAGAGGTTCGCGAATAAGATGTGCCTGACCGTGGCGGTCAGGCACTTCCCGCCAAGAATGTCCAAATGGAACAAGATCGAGCACAGGCTGTTTTCGTTCATCAGTATGAACTGGTGCTGTAAACCTCTGACATCGTATAAGATAATCGTCAACCTCATTGGAAACACCATGAACTCTTCCAAACTGAAGGTCAGATACGAATTCAATCCGAGAGAGTACGCCAAAAGAATTAAAATCTCGAATGAAGAGATGGAACCCTGAATATCAAAGCAGACGGGTGGCACAAGGAATGAAACTACATCATTTCTTTAAAGGAGAAAACGTAAAATTATTTCTTAACAGACATTAAAAATAAAAGAAAGCCCGAACGGCCTCCTCGACCAGATCATAGGACGGTGCAAATGTCGGCCGCGAAGTCCTTGGCGGCAGCGCGTGGGTCGTTAGATCCATATATCGCGCGCCCCACGATGACGTAGTCAGCTCCCGCGCTGATGGCGTCGGAAGCCTTACCACCCTGGACACCCACCCCCGGAGACAGGATTAGGCGGTCCCCCACAACCTCCCTAATGGTGGCGATCCTTTCAGAATGTGTGGCTGGGGCGATGAAGCCGGCGACTCCACACTCGACGCCCAACCTCGCCATTTCTTCGGCGTGCTTGGCGGTGAACAATCTACCCCCAGGGTGGCTCATTTCAGTGACCGCAAAGATGTCGGCTTCGGCGGCGGCTTTCACGGCGGCCCTGAGGGAGTCATCGCCCGCAAACGCATGGACGATGACTCCAGAAGCGCCTCTAGACACTGTGTTTTCCACAATCAGCCTGACCGTGTTGGGGATGTCAGCGACCTTGAAGTCGCAAATGATGTCTGAGAGTTCAGACAGCCTAGTGATTATCCCTGGGCCCTCGGAGAGCACTAGAGGCCAGTTTATCTTGATAGCATCCACGGTGTCGGAAACCGACTCCGCCACTCTCAATGCCTTCGCGCCATCTGTTTCATCTAATGCCAGGATGAGTCTGCTGTCCATCTTCATGTCTGACTAACCAACGCAATCAGTTATAAAAGGTTCTAGCAGATGAGGTCGCATGCTTAAGAAGATGGAATGTGGCTCCGTCTACACCGGTAAGATCGCCAAGGGGTGTAGATATTGCATCGACGGTTCCAAGATGGTGCTTTTTATTACCGGCAGGTGCGAATGGAACTGCTACTACTGCCCAGTGTCCCTGGAGAAGAAGGGGCGCGACGTAGTCTACGCCAACGAGAGACAGGTGCACTCCGATGCAGAGATCATCGCCGAAGCGGAGGCCATGGACGCCGTTGGGACCGGCATCACCGGGGGCGACCCCCTCCTGGACATGGAACGTACTGTGCACATGATCCGCCTTTTGAAAAACAAGTTCGGAAGTGACCACCATATCCACCTGTATACCGCTACCATCAATCCCGAGAAGGCGCTGACACTACAGGAAGCCGGGTTGGACGAGATACGTTTCCATCCCTCGAAATCTATGTGGACCAGGATGTCAGAGACCCGATTCGCGGAGACTGTCAAAGTACTGAGCATTGACGTGGGAGTCGAGGTCCCCGCACTGCCGAACAGGGAAAGAGAGCTTAATTCCCTCGTATCTTATGCCCGCGAGGCGGGGGTCAGGTTCGTCAATCTCAACGAGCTGGAGTTGTCCGAGAGCAACTGGGATATGATGGAGGTCCATAGGTACGAGGTTAGGGACGAGCTCTCGTTTGCCGTCGCAGGTTCTAGGGAGACCGCCATGACAGTCCTGAAATCAAACAAAAGGGCGCACATCCACTTCTGCTCGTCCACGTTCAAGGACGGCGTCCAGTTACGCAGGAGGCTCATCCGCAGGGCGAAGCATACCACCATGCCGTACCAACAGGTCACCGAGGATGGCACAATTGTGCACGGGTATCTGTACGCCGACGACTTAGAAAGGGCCAAGAGGGAGCTCCTGGATATCGGCGTCCCGGCGGACCTCATGGAGGTGCTTGGCGACAGGATCGAGGTTGCCCCGTGGATCCTGAAAGACATAGCATCCTTGGTTGGGTATAGGTGCTTCCTCTCGGAGCAATATCCTACGGCCGAAGGGCTGGAGGTCGAGAAGGTCCCCCTCAACCGATGCGCCAAACATCGAAAAATGACGTCATCTATGCGGGACGGCCGGTCCATTTCAGTCGACGCTGATGCTCTGAATCTCATGATGCCTGTTCACGATGTCCCTGGCAATGCGTAGGTTCTTACCGGCCTTGCCAATCGCACGGCCCTTAAGCTTGGGATCCACGGTAACCGTGGCATGTGTGATGTTTCCGCGCTGTTCGATAACGACCTTCTGAGGATTGTATATGTGGAAGACGTTCTTCACAAACTGCTCGGGACCCTCGGAGTACTCCACGACCTGGATGTTCTTCCCAGTTTTTTCCTTGAGCTTGATGACATGCTCACCCTTCTTTCCTACGGCAATATTGCCCTGGCCCTTCTCGACGACGAACACCAGCTTGTCCTCAGTGTCCATGCAGTCGATGGCGTTCGCCCTGGTGATTTGCTCGAAGAGAGCGATGTACCTGAGCGTGTCTTCGGTAAGTACGATATCTGCGGACATGTTCCTCACAGCGTAAGGATGTTGGAGCTACCTTTGTCGATAATCACAAGGGCAGATACAGAGAAGGGTTTTCCGCACATCGCGCCGAGTTCCATGTTGTTACCTTCGTACACGTGCACCTTTACACCGATGTCTCTGCGCAGCTCAGCGCTGGGGCAGTTCCTGGAGATGACGACCATCTGCGCCTTCCCATCTCTAATTGCCTTTACAGTCTGGTCAACGCCGAACTCCACCTTTCCGGTGGTGATGGCGGATTTCAATGCCCTACTAATGTCGATTTTCTCATCGCTCATTCTTCATCCCCCTTCTTTTTGGGTGTGTAAATAAGGTTTACTGCGCCGGTACCCAGTGTAACCGGCTGTCCGACGATGATATTCTCGGTAACCCCTTCCAGGTGGTCCACCTCTCCTACCATTGCGGCGTGTAAAAGGTGCGCGGCGGTGATCTCGAAAGCCGCCCTGGCGAGAACCGAGGATTTTTTCCCGGACACTCCATGCCTTCCGATGGCTTTGACGTATCCGTCGTTGGTCATGAGGTCGGCAACAAGCATGATATGCCTGATGTCGACGTCGAGACCAGCCTCTCCGAGGGTCCCCATGGCCTCATGGATGATGGAGTTTCTGGCCGCCTCTATCCCGAGGACATCGGCTACCTCCAGGATGCTATTTGTCATAACGTTGTCAGCGTCCACACCTTCCACCTTGAGAACTTCCTTGAGGTTACTACCCTCCGTGACGATCTTCCAGGAACCTTCAGTCTTGGATAGGACAGCACGGGTGATGTTATCAATCCCTTTGATCTTCGCACCCTTGATGGCGTCGAACATCATCTGCAGTTTTTTATAAGACGGCTCATCAGAGTTGATGACCACGTCATATCCAAATTTGGTTACCATGCCGCGGACCGCCTTGACTTTGTTTAGCCTGTCGACCAGTTCGTCAAGGGTGATGCCCCTGACCTCCATCTTGCGTGCGTCAGGGATGACGATCAGCCTCATGTTGGTGATGTCGGTCTCGACGCGCGCTATGTCCAGGAGTATGGTCATCTCGATGTTGGATGCTACATACCTGGCCACGTTCTCGTCTTCCGCCGCAGTTCCGGTGAGCGGGATGTTCATGGACGGCGTGCTAGGCACACGTCTCGCGTCTACAATCTCGATTAACCTGGGAAGACCCTGGGTGACGTTAATATTAGCAACCCCAGCATAGTGAAAAGTACGCATGTTCATCTGGGTGCCAGGCTCTCCGATGGAGTGCGCCGCCATGATCCCCGCAGATTCGTTCTGGTCCATAAGGTGGGCGGTGTACATTCTGTTGGCGGTAACTATGAGCTTCTCGCATGTCTCGTCGTCCAGGTCCGCGTTCTTAATGCGGGCCGCGATGTCGATGACGATCTTCATGGGGAGATAGACGTCCAGCCTTTCGGCGATAGCCTTGAGCCTGAGCTCCCTCTCGTTGTACTGGTAATAGTTAGTGACCTCCTCCATAGGCTCCACAGGGACGGTCTCATCCATCTCCTTCTTCACTTTGGACGGGGATGTTGGTCTCTTGCCGATTTTGGCCAGAACGGACCTAGCTTCTTCCTCCATGAGGCCCAGTTCGATAAGCTCGGTCTCCCCGGCGTTGCTGATTGCACTGAGAGAGTTGTATCTTGTAAGCAGAAGGGAGGCTGTCTCCTCGCTGACATCCCTATTAATCAGGGCCTTCATTGTGTCTTTCCTTGCCATTGTTACTCACCTCCGCCATCGTAGTCCATTTCAAGGTCATCGTACTCCTCGTTCTCCTCGTCCTCGATGTACTCCATTTCGTCCTTCTCAAGCGATCCATAGTCGCCTCCAACGTCCCTGGTGTCGATGTGCAGGAGTTCGTCGGTTCTGTCGTCTAGGTCGATGGCCTTGCCCCTGATGGTCCTAGCGGGGTCCACCCCGTCCTCACCGTATCTGAACTGCACAACAGTCCCGATGGTGTTCCTGACTGTTCCATCAGATGTCAACTTCAGGTCCTCGAGGGCGGAGATGAGACGCCTTTGCATGTATCCGGACCTGGATGTCCTGACTGCGGTGTCCACCAATCCCTCCCTTCCTCCCATCGCGTGGAAAAAGAACTCGGTGGGGGATAGCCCGGACTTGTAGGAGTTGGAGCAGAATCCCCTGGCATACGCACCCAGGTCGCCCTTTTCGAAGTGTGGAAGAGTTCTGTTCCAGTATCCCCTGGACAGCCTCTCACCGCGGACGGCCTGCTGCCCCACGCAGCCTGCCATCTGGGATAGGTTAAGCATAGATCCGCGGGCGCCAGACTTGGCCATGATGACCGCGGGATTATTCATACCCAGATGCTTCCCGGCGATCTTACCCGCTTCATCACGGGCATTCCCAAGGACCCCCATAACGCTGACCTCCAGAGTCTCTCTGAGGGAGCGCCCGGGCATCTGCTCGAGAGTACCATCTTGATAGGACTCGACGAGCTCAGTCACCTTATCAATGCAGTCCTGGGTGTTGTTGCTGATCTGAAGAGAGGCTTCCTCAGGGATATCCTCGTCGCTAATGCCTGTACTGAACCCGTGGTTCATCAAAGCACCGAGCGAGAGCCTGGTGATCTGATTGAGGAACTTAGCAGCACGGTCGGACCCGTAGTCCCTGACGATGCGATCCAGGATCTTCCCCTTACTGTTTCCAATTCCTTTGACGTCGATAGTGCCACAGATGAGCTCTCCGTCGCGTATCTTAACATAGGCATCGTACTCGCACTCCTCCATCCTGCAAACTTTGCAATTCTGGCAGATGTTCGCCTTGAACGTAATGCGGAAGTCCTTGGGGAGCACTACGGAGAATAGCTGCTTGCCGGTCCAATAGGACTCACCCCTCTCGTCTATCATGGGCTCGGGCACCTCGATATCATCCAGTTTGAATAGGATGTTCATGGCCTCGAACCTGTCGAAGCGGGGGTTGTTGTGTGTGAGAAAGTACGCCCCGGTAATGTGGTCATGGATGGCACCAATGATAGGGCCCCCGTACCTTGGAGACAAGATATTTTCCTGCACCTGCATGAGGATTCTAGCCTCGGCACGGGCCTCGTCGGATTGGAGAACATGAAGGTTCATCTCGTCCCCGTCAAAATCCGCGTTATAGGGCGGGCAGTCGGTGAGGTTGAACCTGAAGGTGCGCCCGTCCATGATACGCACGCGATGGGCCATCATGGACATTCTGTGCAGCGAGGGCTGTCTATTGAACAGAACCACGTCGCCGTCCATGAGCTGTCTTTCGACAGTGTAGTCGATGTCGATGCCCTCGGCGACGTCCACGGCGTTTCTATCGGTGACCCTGATCCTCCTGCCGTCGGAGCGGATAACGTAGTTGACTCCGGGCAGATAGGGCTTCTCGGGGGTAGGTGTGGGCCCGCGGGCGACCATTTCTCTGATCTTCTCGATGTTGTGCTCATTGACGTGCACAGGCACGGTGAGTTCCCTGGCTGCGATGACGGGCACCCCGACTTCGTTAATAGAGAGTAAGGGGTCAGGGGAGATGACAGTACGCGCAGAAAAGTTCACACGCTTTCCGGACAGGTTAGACCTGAACCTCCCCTCCTTTCCCTTGAGTCTCTGGGCCAGAGTCTTCAGGGGGCGTCCGGACCTATGCCTTGCGGGCGGGATACCGGATGTTTGGTTGTCGAAGTATGTGGTGACATGGTATTGGAGTAGTTCCCACAGGTCCTCTACGATCAACTGGGGCGCACCGGCGTCGCGGTTCTCCCTCAGCCTCTGGTTGATTCTCAGGACGTCCACCAGCTTGTGGGTCAAGTCGTCCTCAGACCTGTCGCCGGAGT
>CAZIJM010000083.1:0-6419 GCA_964539695.1 uncultured Methanomassiliicoccales archaeon
TCCTCCTGAACACATCAGCACCCACCGTACCGATGGCACTGCCCACCTGAAAGGCAGAGGCGCCGGCCATAATATACTCGGCGGCGTCCCTCCAGTCGAAGATCCCTCCGACCCCCACGATGGGAATGTCCAGTACGGTCCTGAGGTTGTACACCGCTCTGACTCCAATTGGCTTTATAGCCTCCCCAGAGAACCCGCCAAACTTGTTGCTGAGTAATGGCCTGCCCATTTCAGGGCAGATGACCATGGCCTTGAGTGTATTGATGGCGACAACAGCGTCGCCGCCAGCGTCCTGTACCGCCATTCCAATGTTGTCGAGGATATGGGTGTTTGGGGTGAGCTTGGCCCATACGGGGATCAAGACGGCGGACTTCACGGCGGACACTATGTCCTTAACCATCTTCGGGTCGGTCCCGACTTCCATGCCGTACCCTTTGGCGTGGGGGCATGAGAGGTTAAGTTCCACTGCGCATGCACCGTAGTCCTCCATCTTACCGGCCAGCTCCGAAAAGTCCTTGGGCCCCGCACCATAGATTGAGCCGATTATCCTCCCCCTGGGAACAGCGACCTCCATCTCCTCGCGGAACAGCTCGATCCCTGGGTTGGGCAATCCCATAGCGTTGACGTAACCGCCACGGACCTCAGTGAAGCAGGGATTAGCATGCCCCGCATTTGGCTCGAGACCAACGGACTTGGTCACCACGGCACCAGCTCCGCTCTCTATCATACGAACCATCGACGGACCAGTCTCATCCATGATTCCGGAGGCTACAATCCCCGGCTTCTCGAGCGCAATGCTGCCAACATTGGTCTTCAACAACACCATGTCCATTGGCATGCGCAGACCAGATAAAAATAACGCGCACGTCCACATGGAACTTTATACGTGGAACAGTTTGGACAGGGTATGGACGTGGATTCCGTACGCGCAAACTTTCCGACCGTCCGCTCGGGACAAGGCATCTATCTGGACAGTGCATGCCAATCGTTGAGACCGGACAGCGTGATCCGCGCTATCACAGAGTACTACGAGAACTATCCTGCGTGCGAAGGCCGCAGCGTCCACTCTATGGCCACCCGCGTCTCCATGGCCGTGGACGAGTCTCGCGAGGCCCTGGCCTCATTCTTCAAGACCGACGACCCCGACTGCTACGTCTTCACCAAAAACTGCACCGAAGGCCTGAACACAGCCGCACAGGGCCTGAAGCTAAGAAAGGGCGACGTGGTCGTCACGACCGACACCGAACATAACTCCAACCATGTGCCCTGGCTGAACCTTCAGGAGACCGTGGGCATAGGCAGGAGGATAGTCAAATCGGATCTCGAAGGGCGCTTCGATCTCGAAGCGTTCCACGGGGCCATGGACCACTCAGTGAAGGTAGTGTCAGTCCAGCACTCCAGTAACGTTACCGGATGCTCAGTTCCGGTCAGGGCCGTGGCCGAGATCGCCCACGACTTCGGTGCGAAGGTGGTCGTAGACGGGGCCCAGGCAGCTCCCCACATGCCCATAGATTTAGGGAAGATCGACGCGGATGTTTACTGTCTATCCATCCATAAGATGCTCGGCCCGTCGGGAGTCGGTGTCATGTACGGGAGAAGGGAGGTCCTGGAGTCCATGCGCCCACTGGCCCTTGGAGGGGGAACGGTGGGGCTGACGACCTATGACTCCTTGAACCTGGCCCCAATACCGGACAGGTTCGAGGCCGGCCTCCACGACTACGCGGGAATCATCGGCACCAAGGCAGCCCTCGACTACCTGCGGAGGATAAACATGGACGAGGTCATGGCCTGGGACAGGGCCCTGATGGAGAGGATACTCTCCAACCTGGAGGACGTTAGAAACCTGCACGTGGTGGGGCCCAAGGACGCTCGGTCCAGGGTTGGTGTGTTCTCGTTTAACATCGATGGCCTGGGAGCTCACGACATCGCGATGATGCTGGATAGCATGGCGGGCGTGATGATCCGCTCCGGCATGCACTGCGCCCATCCGTTCTACGTGTCCAGGGGCATCGACGGGAGCGCCCGCGCTTCGACGTATATCTACAACAGCCCAACCGAGATAGACATCTTCACTGACACTGTCAGGCACATCGCTGAAACTTTCGGAGATTAATCTCTTCTTCAGTGTCACCTATCTAGTCAGTCAGTCCAAAAGCTCCCTCCGTACTCGGTACGGACTAGCGACCTTCTGCTGTCGCATTCCAGCACCATCATGTGGTTCGAGACGGTCAGGACGTCCGGCGACTCCAAGACGAACTCGTCCAGCATCTTTCCATAGTTGCTCTGGAAAGCGACCACGGCGCTATCGAGGTACTGGACGTTCTGGTCTTTCACCTAGATGACCAGTTTATTCAGGCGGCCCCTAGGCGTGTCTGCCTCGCCTATGGACCGCGGCGTCTTTATATTCCACATCCAACCGACAAGTATTGCAACCTCATGGTCACCACTATTATGACGATCATAAGCTGCAGTGAAAGGCACGCTATGCTCCCGCTCCTGTCCATCTTCAATCCTGAGCCAATCATGTTCTTCCATGGCGTTTGTCATGAAAGAATAAAACAGGCAGACAGTGCGGTCACGTTACGTGAGGGGGACGCGCCTGAGGACGCTGTAAAGGGCTTCGCTCTGGCCGAAGACGCTTCTCATCACTAGGATCTCCCCGCACTCAAAGGATGTGAACTCCCTGTCGCTGTAGGCGTCGAAAAACCCCGACAGATCGACCGGACCTCTGCACCTCCCGACGGTGACATGGGACTTGAACGGCTTCCCGTTGAAGGGAATCCCGGCGGCTCTCAGGCTCCTCCCGACGGCGTTAGCCATTTCTTTGAGCCTATCATGGGGGTCGGCTCCAATCCACACGACCGACGGCCTGGAGTGGCGGAAGAACGCCCCAGCGCCGCAGAGGGAGACCGTGAACACCCCCTTCCCGAACACTGCGTTCTTCACGCATCTCTCTATGTCATCCACTTTGGACTCGTCTACATCCCCTATGAACCTCAAGGTGATGTGCACATGCTCGGGCGGGGACACCCTCACGCCCTTGATGGAGCGCAGATCGGACATCACACCGCCTAGCGCAGTCACGTCGGAAACGGGTATCGACACAAACACCCTGATGTCGGCCATCGCCTCAGCTCCAGATGCCGGGAGACTATGTGGTCTAGGAAGCGCCTGCATTGGGCCAGGTCCCTGTAAGTTCTCCCGAAATCCCTCGTGTAGTAGAGGTCGGAGATCTCCCCACCGTCGGCGTACTCCATGAGCATGCCGATCTCACAGGTGGGCTCGGAAGGCGCGATCCAGTAGATGTACTCCATGTTCTGCCTATCCATGCCGACGATGTAGTTGAAATCGGTAAAGTCGGAGTGGATTCTCCTTCCGCGCTTATCCTCACAGGAAATGCCGTGGATCTTGAGCTCCTCGGTGACCCTGCGGTTTACGGAGTCTCCGATGTACTCCCCGCCGGTCCCCGCTGACACAACGTAGAACCCGTCCGCCAGATCTTCCTCGTCCAGTAGCTTTCTAAAAACGAACTCCGTCATAGGGCTGCGGCATATGTTGCTATGATATACAAAGAGAACCCCTATCTTCACCATCGCCAGGCACCCCATCCAGCGATATCTATCTTTTGAGGGTAATATATATGCTGGTGCGACACATCTTTTATAGAAAGAACGGAATTTCACAGCATGGATAAGAAGATCTTAACCCAAGACAAGTTTGTTAACATGATGCCCCTCGTCTCGCTAACCATCCTGACTGTCACCGCGATTGTTGCCTACTTCATCCTCTAAGTGGCCCAAATAGGTTATCGGTCCGGTCGTTCAAACGGCCGGGTCGGTCATCTTCCTCACATTGACAGGTTTTCCACCTGATGAAAATCGGGAATGGGTGGAAACCGGTCGCCCAGCCCCGGTTTCAACGTATCACTCGGTGGTCTGCTAGTTCTTCTTCTGCTGTGTCAGCATTCTCTTCGCCGCGGCATTGCCCTTGAAAGCGGCCTTATTAAGCCACATATTAGCCTTCTTGGAGTCTGCAGCGACGCCAACACCGTCCATATAGCATCTGCCGATGATGAACATGGCATCATCATCGCCATTTTCCGCGGCGCGAAGGTAGCTCTCGAACGGGGACTCCTCAGGTTTAAACTGGACCTTCTCTCCCGTCATCCTCTCGACAATCTGCCTGGAGAGCACATGTCCGAGCTCAGCGGCGCGCTTATACCAGGTCAGGGCCTGCTTCTCGTTCTTCTCGATTCCGATACCGTTCTCAAGGCAGTATCCCGCGTAGTACTGGCAGATCGCGTTGTCGTTCTTAGCGCCCTTGATGAACCATTCGTAAGCCTGGGTTGGGTTCTTCACAACACCATCCCCCTCCAGGTACGCGTATGCGACATGGTACTGTGACTTCCCAAACCCGTTCTCGGCCAACTTGAGATGCATCTCAAAGGCCTTGACGGAATCTTTCTTGGTCCCTCTCCCCTTGGAGTAGGCCTCCGCCACGGAGAACTGAGCCTTCATGTAATTGTCCTCGGCTGACCTGTTGAGCCAGACAAAGGCTTGGGAGTCGTTCTTGGATACGCCGCGCCCCAAGGCGTAGGCAGTACCGACATTGAAGCACGCAACGGAATTTCCGTTGGCAGCGGACATCAGGTAGTATCTAAGGGCAGTCCTGCTGTCCTTTTTGACGCCAGATCCATTTGCGTAATTATCGCCGGTGACCAGTTGAGCGTATCCGTCACCCAGATCCGCGGCCCTCTTGAACCAGGCCGCGGATGTTTTGGTGTTCTTAGGCACCTGGCGGCCCTTAACGTACAGCTGTCCGAGCATGATCATGGCATTGGGCTGCCCCATGTAAGACGCCTTTTCTAGGAGCGCGAGCCCTTTGTCCCTGTTCTTGTCTACACCCACTCCGCCCAGGTAGCACCTGGCTATGCCGTAAATCCCATCCCTGCACCCCCTTCCGACGGATGCACAGTACCAGGAGTAGGAGGCGTTGTTGTCTTTGGGGGTCCCGATGCCGTCCATGTAGCACCTTCCCAGGTTGTACATGCCGTCAGGGGATCCGCGATCTACCAAGCCCTGGTAAATGGCGAAGGCCTCGTCGTAGCTCCTTTCAACGCCGATGCCGTATTCATAACACTCGGCCAGGCTTACGCTGGCGGGAACATACCCGTCATCGGCCAGGGTTTTCAGCATCTCGACACCCTTGGAGCGATCCCGTCCGGTCCCAGTGCCGTTGAGCACACAGAGGGCCTCGCGATGCCTGGCCTCCAGATGACCAACGGCGGCCGCCTGCTGGTACAGAACATAGGCGCCGGCGGGGTCGAAGTCGGTTCCCACGGCGAGCTCCATGAGCCTGGCAAGAACGTAGATCGCATCCGGATCTTCCGGTGCCGCCCTTGATTTGAAATATTCGTAAACAAAGCTGTCATCCGGCATGTCGTGCGCTTCGTAGTAGTCGGACAGGGCTGAGTGTGCGTCGTATCCTCCCTTGACAGCAGAGCGGAAAAGCCACATTTGCGCATCGGACACATCCCCTGCGGCAGCGATACCGTTAGCGCAGCAGTGGCCCACCACGAACTCCGCTAGGGGGTGACCCATCTTGGCGGCACGGAGATACCATTCGAACGCGGCGGATTCGTCCGCATCGGTCCCTTCTCCGATCGCAAACCTCTGACCAAGCTCGAAGCAGGACTGCACGTCCCCTGCGTCGGCCTTGGAAATCAACTGCTCTAAGGTTTCCATTGGACACGGGATAAACAGTTCTCGAATTAAAAGTGTACCGTAGACTGTTTTAATGCACCGATGTGTCTGGCACTATCGTCAAGAACATCTCCTGAAATCAACTCCACCCCCACTAGCAAGTCCTTCTGGTACTTCTCAATGGACAGCATCAGGAGTGCCACCGCAACGACTATGAAGGCCGCCACGATCTCCCAGAGTGCGGTAAAATTCTCCAGCGTGTAGGAGGTTCCGATGACTACCCCGAAGATGTACGTACACATGCCCGCTCCCAGAAATAGGAAGATGTTGGTCCCGAAGATGGCGGTAGAGTACTACTCCTTCACGTGTGAAAGGCAGTCATGAAGCATCCGAGGAAGCCAAACAGAAAGCTAATGGCGAACCAGAACCAGTAGTGTCAATATTCCCCGCGCACAGAAATATCACGATTCATATTGCAGCGAACTGTCATAGTCATCATCTATGCTAGATCTCATAATACCCTTGATGGTCAAGACTCTGATGACCAGTGTGCTGAGGATCTTCCTGACGTCAAGCGTGGTAACCATCTAAGATGCGAACAATACGAAGTTATAAACGTTGTTGAAGTAGATAACCGCCCAAGTCCCCTGGAACGTTATGATCGTCCCGTACGCTAGGGGGTATACCAGGACACATATACAGAGTTTACGCCCCCCC
>CAZIJM010000084.1:0-6403 GCA_964539695.1 uncultured Methanomassiliicoccales archaeon
CGGTCTGAAGTCTCTCCATGTGATTCCCAAGCACCGATGTAATCATAAAAAATCGTAAGAAATCAAGATAAGTCAATCCAATTTAATTACTGGTTATTCAAGTTTCAACCCTAATTCATATAGAAGGACTCTCCGTTTATTAAGTCCAGTATAACAATTAACTAACATGAAGGCCATCACCTCGATATGGGATTGGAAGATGAACTCTACGAGGAGCTCTACGAGCTGAGGGAGAGCCTCAGGCAAGAACGCAGGATGTCCAACGGACGTATACCCACGGTGTGCTCCGACGAGGCGATCAGAGAGATGTCCCAGCGCGTGCCGACCAAGGCGGAGGACTTTTCCGCCATAGTGGGCGTCGGACAGAGGTTCGTGGAGCAGTACGGGGAAGACTTCCTGGAGGTCACACGTAAGTACGTGATCACCGCCGCCAATGGCTCTGACATCGACGCTAATGCGGCCCGGATCCTCAGGGAGCTTGAGAAGAAGCTCATCAACATCAGCAAGAGCAACCGCTTGCTATTCCAGCCCAAGATCTCCAGAAAGAATACCTTCGACCTCATGACTCTTCCCGACGTAGATGTCATGGGCCTCTTGTTTGGGAGGAAGAGGATCCTAAAATTATGCGACTCGATTAAGGGTTCCGAAGATGCTAGGGTGTATAGGCACCTCAACGAAATCATACGCGAGGTCAACAGGGAGCAGAGGGAGAAGGGTCAGTACGACCTGTACATAGGATACCCTTTCGTACAGGGCAAGATGCCCGATGGGAACTTTGACGTGCGTGCGCCGCTAGCGCTATTCCCGGTGATCCTGGAGAAGGACACCCGCACCATCACACTGGGGCTGGACAACTCCAGAGACACGATCTACAACAACACTCTGATCCTCGGATTCATTAAATCCAGTGGCCTCAACCGCCCCCTCCCGGATAACGTCCTGGAGAACTATAGTGGGGAAACCTTCCTAACGAACCTCGTGGACTTCTACGAGCAGAACGGCATAAAGATGGCCGTAAACTACAGCTTGCCGGTGCCCTTCGTCGACTACAAGGCCGGCGAATTTCCGAAGTACTTCGCGGGCGACATGGAGATGGTTCTCAACGTGATGCTTGGCAAGTACCCCACTTACTCCAGCTCTATCCAGAAAGACTTTGACGGTATGCTGGCCGGCAAGGAGATCAACGGGATCCTTAGCGACCTTATTGTAGACCTGAATAAAACCGACTTCCTTTCTGACTTCCCTATGCCGCTGTCGGAAGACGAGATTCGCGACAAGGGGATGGATGCCTCCGAGAAAGACCTGGTCTACATCAACACCCTGAATAGCTCCCAGGAGAACATCCTGACCGCCATGGAGAAAGGAGACGAGATCGTTATCCAGGGCCCGCCGGGCACCGGGAAGTCGCAGGTCATCATAGGGCTGATCACGTCCGCCGTGATCAAGGGGAACACAGTTCTGATGGTATCCGAGAAAAAGACCGCCCTAGACGTTGTGTACTCCCGCCTGGGGACTCTCTCCAAATACTGTCTGCTGATCGATGACGTGGGGAACAAGGACCTGTTCTACAAGCAGCTGGCCAGGATGCTTGACGCTGAACCGCATAAAAAGGGCGTGGACCTGGACTCCGTGTCAGAGGCCATCGACAGAGACGTTGCCCTCCTGGACAATATCGCCAACGTGATGTACAGGCCCTCTGAGTTCGGGATCGAGCCCTACAAGCTTTACTCCATGGACAGATGGCTGGATCTGAACGACAGGCGTCAGTTCGAAGAATACAAGGTCCTGAAGGACAACATTGATCCCTCACTGCTGTCCTTGAGGTACCCGTCGGTCACCGAACTGCATAGGAAGTTCGGCAACCCAGTGCTCATGAAGAACTTCAATGAGCATAGGGAGCTGGTAGAGAAGTACCCTTGGATGACCCAAATGAAGAGGGACCTCTCCGAGTACAACATCGGTGAGATGAAGGCGGATCTGCTGGATCTGGAGAAGCAGATGGCTGAGCTCAACTCTAAGGGCTTCATGAGTAGGCTGTTTAACAAGGGCAAGATTACCCGCGAGGCCACCACCATGACCGGAAAGTACTTCGCCAACTACAACGAACACACCGTCCAGAAAGTTATGTCCGAGCCCAGAGCCATGTTCGATGCCCTGGACGAGTACGGGACCTACTCTGCCAGGGCCACCGTCTACGATAGGCTGTCCCTCGATGAGAGGCTCTACGGCACCAACGTACTGAATGTCTCGGCTGTCACCAAGATGGCCCACGGCGAAAGCAATGACAGGATTTTCGAGTGGATCCTCAACGACCACCTCCAGAAGTTTGACGCTGCCCACAAGGACATCATACAGGAGATATGGGACTTCGATAGCATTATCGCCGACATGAACAGGAAAATCGAGTTCAAGAGAGAGCTATCCAAGGACAAAGTGGAAGAGATCTTACAGCAGAACCTGAAGTACATCACCTCATCCAAGAGGCGCGGAGACATAAATAGAATCATCGAATCCAAAAGGAAATGGAATCTGAATAAGTTCATCAACAAGTACGGGTATGAGCTGTTCAAGGGAGTTCGCATCTGGCTGCTAATCCCCGAGGTCGTGTCGGAAATCTTGCCCCTGGAAATGGGTATCTTCGACATGCTCATCTTCGATGAGGCCTCCCAGATGTACGTCGAGAAGGGCATACCGTCTATCTACCGCGCCAAGAAGGTCGTGGTCGCTGGCGATCATAAGCAGCTGCGCCCGTCTTCGCTGGGAATGGGGAGGATCGATTATGAGAACGACGAAGAGGACCTAGACGACATCGCCGCTGCAGTGCTGGAGGAGGAGAGCTTGCTCGATCTCGCCAGGGCGAAGTACGACTCCATCCTGCTCAATTTCCACTACCGCTCCAAGTACGAGGAGCTCATCGCATTCTCCAACTATGCATTCTACGGCGGGAGACTTTACGTGTCCCCCAACGTGATCGAGCCGGAAAGGCCCCCCATAGAGGTGTTTAGAGTCAATGGGCTGTGGGAGGACAAGTCCAACAAGGCTGAGGCTGAGAAGATCGTAGGCCTTCTAAAAGAGTTCTTCAACCAGAGGAAAAATAACGAGACTGTCGGCATCATTACGTTCAATACATCCCAGAGGGATCTGATCAACGACGTCCTGGACGAGGAGTGCGCCAATGACCCCCGCTTCGGGAAGTTGGTGGCTAACGAGATGAAGAGGTTCGACAATGGGGAGGACGTAGGGCTGTTCATCAAGAACATCGAATCGGTCCAGGGTGATGAGAGAGACGTCATCATGTTCTCCATCGGTTACGCCAAGAACTCCGAGGGTAAGTTGATGCAAAGGTTCGGATGGCTGAACA
Organism: uncultured Methanomassiliicoccales archaeon; assembly: GCA_964539695.1. Classification (GTDB taxonomy): domain Archaea; phylum Thermoplasmatota; class Thermoplasmata; order Methanomassiliicoccales; family Methanomethylophilaceae; genus Methanoprimaticola. Next base: position 3,362 of record CAZIJM010000084.1, read on the forward strand.
ACCGCGGCGGGGAGAACCGTCTGAACGTCGCTATTTCCAGGGCCAAAAAAAAAATCTTCATCGTCACCTCCTTTGAGCCGGAAGACCTCCAGGTGGACAACATTAAGAACGAGGGCCCCCGGATCCTGAAGAAATATCTGCAGTACGCCAAGGCCATCAGCTCCAGCAATCGCGAGCTGGCTAACTCCATCCTGCACTCGTTCATCGACGAGCGCTGGGAGGTCCAGGGCGACTTTGATTTGAGCAAAATTGCCGACCGCGTCTACAACGTGCTAACCCGCAAGGGATACACCGTCGAAAGGAACGTCGGGATTGGCGGGTACCAGATAGACCTGGCCATAAAGCAGAACGACAGGTACATCTTGGGGATAGAGTGCGACAGCCGCCTCTACAAGATGTCCACGTCTACGAGGGAGAGGGACTACCACAGGCAAAAGTACCTGGAGTCCCGCGGGTGGAAGATCCACAGGGTCTGGACTCCCGGTATGTGGAAGGATTCCGAAAAGGAGATCGCGAGAATCATCCAGGCCATCGAGAAGACCTGAGGCGCCTGTACCGCGGAGGCGTTCCTCACCCTGTAAGGCGTTGACAATGCCGATCTGCACACTGAGGCCGTCATGGACATACGTTTGTTTGCCTCGTACTTATTATTCCAGGTCGTCAACCACATGGTGATGATTATATACCAGGTGTTCGGCAACATGTCATTGTCCAACTCCGTCTCTGTGTGGTGTACCTCTTCATTTTGATCTTGGTATACGCTTTCTACCTGGCCTACATGAGCCTCGTCTAGGCCTCGTTCAGCATCGGTGAAACGTTGATGTCCGTGGTCATCCTTATGATGTCCACTGTCATGTGTAGGCGCAACCTAGCTCTGTCGGGGATTTGCTCAAGGATTTCGAAAAGGGAGTGGAGAAGTATCTTTATGCGTGTCGATACGTAGGATTTGGATGAAGTGTGCGCATTCCTTTGCAGGGAGGACGTGTCCGAGGACACCGTGTCGAAGGCGAGGTCTTGCTGTTCATATGTCACAGCTATGTCCAGGTCCCTCGGAAACAGTGTTAGAGGATATATCGATCTGATAGCTAGGAGAGGCTCGGAGCTATTTGCTCGACTACTCGGACGACGGGGACCCCGCCATGGTCAGCGAGGGAAGGTGCGGTTCAGCCAAGTACACTCGAGCGATAAACCAGAACAACATGATAGTCGGGTTCCCGAGATCCACCTAAAGCAAGATGTCACCGGAACCTAGAAGATGAGACCCTTTCGGATTTCTCTTGTTTCATCTCCTAGTAGGCGGCACTACATTCGGTTATGGTATCGATAACCGGAATCAGAAACATACTGATGGATGTCAGGGGGACTTCACCCACGGCGGGACCCCACTTACCCTTCTTCTTGGTCTACCCGTCCGCTTTCAGCTCCTTCAGCTGGCGATTCAGGATGTGGGCGGTCACCCCGTTGAAAAATCTATAGAACTTCCCTAACCTCATGGGGTTGTCCTGTAGTCTCCAGATAATGTAAATCTTGTACTTCCCGCCGATGAGTGACAATGGTGGCTCAGCGCGGTGTCATCAATTGTTGAACCCACAGGTCCCTTTCACGGATTAAGACAAGTCTATTCCCTAGTGGCTCATATACACTGTGCCCCACCGAGTCATTTGGATTATTAGCGGCAGGACGCTCTTGCCGAAGTCCGTCAGAGTGTACTCTGTCTTGGGCAGCACCACCGGGTACACGGTGTGCACGACCAGCCCATCGTCTTCTAACTCCCTCAGCTGCTTCGTTATCATCTTTCCAGTAGCCTCCAGTACCAGAACACAGACTTGATTGAACCTTTGGTCCCGTCCCTCAGAATTTACAGGATCACAGACTTATACTTCCCACCCAGCAGGCGGATGGCTACCCTCACGAGACGGGCCACCTCGGACTAGGTCATGTCATAGTTCATGCTTCAGTTATACTTTTGAACAATATGCATCATTTCATATTGTACTATCTATAAATGCTGACACTGTCTCAAAAACTGATATCAAACGGGACTGCTCAAACGAATATGAAGGGCTTGGTCGCCCATGGCTCAGCTAGAAATAGATATATGGTCATTAGGCTGACCTAAAGGCTGACTTAGAAGGTGATTGATATGGATTTCAACGAGCTAGTTAAGAAGAGATACTCTTCCCGTAAGTACAAGACCGATCCCGTGGAAAACGACAAGATCAGATCCATTCTCGAAGCCGGACGTCTTGCCCCTACTGCGAGGAACGACCAACCTGTCCGCGTCATCGCGGTCACATCTAAGGAGGGTCTGGCAAAGGTTGAAGAGGCCGGGCACATCTACGACGCCCCCCTAGTGCTCATAGTCTGTACCGACACCACTAAGGCCTGGACCCGTAGCTACGATGGTATGAAGACTACCGACATTGATGCCTCGATCGTCACTACTCAGATGATGTACGAGGCTACCGACATGGGTCTCGGGACCCTCTGGATCTGCATGTTCAAGCCAGATGTCATCAAAAGGAATTTTGAGCTCGGGGACGAAATGATTCCCATCAATATCCTAGCTGTCGGATACAAGGACGACCAGACATCGAAGAACCATGGTGTCCGCATCTCGCTGGACGAGTTCGTCAGGTACATCTGATTCTGAAAGAGGAAAGCTAATGACAAAGATAACGTTAAAGATAGAGGGGATGATGTGCGAGGGCTGCGTGAAGTCCTTTAACGAGTCGCTAGAGAAGACTGACAAAGTCAGGTCCGTCGACATTCCTGAAGAAGAGCATCACCACTGTGAAGCACGACGGTACCGCCGACGATGCCCTTATCAAGTCCATCATGGACACCGAGTTTAGGGCATCTGTAAAGCCGACCTGTTTTTATGAAAACCAAGATAATACACGTCGGCGGAATGAGCTGCACGGTTTGCGTCGGCCGTGTGGAGAGTGCGCTCGAGGCTGTCTAGGGCGTCTAGTACACCTGGTGAGGACATCTATGTTGTAGAATTCCATCCATCTGGCCACAGTCTCCCTCACTCCTCGA
>CAZIJM010000085.1:0-6399 GCA_964539695.1 uncultured Methanomassiliicoccales archaeon
GGTCGCTTCCCTCAGTGGCCCCATGAAGTTGTGGTAGTTGACCAGCCTGGGCCCCTCCCCTCCAAAGGACTGGACGCCTAAAATGTGCACCGAATGGCACGTGTCCATGGCCTGGGAGTTCTCTCAGGCCCTGGGTGAGAAGATGTCCTCGGCTCGGCAGATGAGGGTTCCCTCAAAGGTTTCAACCACAAGATTCTATACAAGAAAATGCGACCGAAGACCGCTACCTGTACGCCTTCAAGGATCTGTCCCTGGTCCCCGAACAGGCGGAGAACATCGTGGCCAGTATGGACCACGGTAAGATGTTCAATCCAAAGTCCCTTGGGAGAAAGTTCACCAAGGCCTGAGTGCTGGTTTTTGAATCTGATCTGGACCTGGAGCCAGAGGCAATCTACCGCGTCCACAAGGATCGCTGGGAGATCGAGATGGTTTTCGACCAGTTCAACAACGGCCTAGAGTTGGATGATACCAGGGTTCAGAAGGATTTTTAGCACGATCGGTAACGAGTTCGTCAACACCATCGTCACCATGGTTTTCAGAAGGATTCTTAACTTATTCACCGACACCGGGGTGTTGGATAGTATGATATATAGAGATGCTATGGAAAGCCTGTCCGAGGTCTGAAGGGAAAGTCGACGCCCCGGAGGAGGCGTCGACCGACGGCGAACACTGAGTTTGCGGGCTGAAAAAGGACATGGAGCTGATGGAAAGACTTAGTCTGTCTAAGCCAAAGTCTGAACTATTTCCGAAGAAGAGGGGGAGGCTGAAGAAGATGTCCGAGGAGCTGGAGGTTAAGATGCCCTATGGACGTCCGAAGAAAACGTCTTAAGATGAGAGCTTAGTACCGTGACAAGGGAAATATCTGTTAATTATTAATCAAGAGTACTGCAAATATTAGGCAGGTCGAAAACCTGAGTTGAATCGTCATCTGAGACATAGCAATCACATCCCGTTCAAAGATGACGAAGGCTCGCATCTACGTGCAGGAATCGGTGCATGAGAAAATCTGTGAACTTCGACATGGAACCATTAGGCACCGGTTTATGTTGTCATAAGGCAGATGCAATAATCCGCATAAGACATTCTAGAAAACAGGGCGCGGTGGAAGTTAGGTTTGATCAGGGTTGGTAGACTCAGTGGCCGAAACCTGCTCAGGATCAGGAGGAAGATTGACTCAGAGCCGTCCTTCCTGACCGTGGTCACCGGCATGGAGTATGCATACACTCGGGACGACAGGGTGTATGTGATTTCCTTGGGATGCCTCCAGAACCAACGGAGGGGTTGGGGGAGACCCCTAGGAGGTCAGATGATACCCATGTCGGTGAGCTTTTCTGGGAGGTACGTGTCCGTCACATAGTTTAGGCCGTATTTGGCCAGCGCCTGCTGCTCAGACTTCTTGTTCATACTGAGCATGGCCTGGATCTCGTTGATCCAGAACTCGTCAGCGAACCTGGGATCGGAAAGCTCTGCGTTCAGCGCCCCCACATCCTTGTCGTTGAGTTTATCGGTGGGCAGGTCGTAGTTCAAGATGTCCGACGCGGTGATTCCAATGAACTGGGCTGTCGGTGTCGCCAGGTACTCCGAGATGTGGGCGGTCTTGATTGCCCCGTACGCTACCGAGGCGTAGATCCTGAACGACCAGGGGTCTCCGTCGGTGAACACGGTCACCGGCAAGTTGTACTCCTCGTTGAGCCTCTTGATCAGGCGCCTGGTGGACCTGGTAGGCTGTCCGGACAAATGGATGAGAGTGCACCCGTACCTCTCCGGGAAACCGTTCTCGATTAGCCTCGCGAACATTCCCCCCGTTTCAATGGCCATGATGAACCTGGTGTTCCTAGGATCTATCTGAAAGGTGTCCTGCTCAACTTTGTACGGGATCCCGAAACCTGTCTCGGCCACGTCGTCCATACAATTTATCGTCCTCATGCCCTTCTTGGTGGGAGTGGTGAAGTTGATGTCACCGTACACGTGGGCGCTGCCCTCCTCCGGTCTGAGCCTGAAATCCTCTCTCATACAGTGGGTCATGGTCTCCAGGTCCTCCGCCAGAAAGTTGCTTTCGTCTTGACTGTGAAACTTGGCGTAGTTCCATCCCTCGGAGATGTAGTACATCTCTCTCAGAGTGGAGGACTTGTTATCGCGGATCATCTCGTTGATGAAGTCCGCGGTGTACACGGTACGCAGCATTGAGACCGCCCCGTTTACAGTCTTGGCAGAGCGCGTCGTTCTGAGGTTGCCGTACTTCCAGACGTTATGCTGGGAGTCAAATTCGATGTTCCTCTTGGACCTTATCGGGAGCTCCACCGAGGGGATACTCCCCTGATCCATCTGGTTGTAGATCTGCTCGATTATGCCCGTGAGGTTCATTAGGGCCGCCTGTTGCCTATCATTCGTCGTCAAGGTCTTCTACCTCCTCTTCCTCCTCGTTTTCTTCGATGAAGTCGTCCTCATTGGTCTGGATAATTTCTATGCCCCTCATCCCCCAATCGCCTGGCAGGAACTCCGCGCCCATGACTATCGCTGGGCTCAGCCCAGAGAAGTAGATGTCATCAGCGTCGAAAGTGTCCGCCATGTCGCCCTTGAGCTCGAATGTTATCTCTATGTGCTCTGAGGGCTGAAGGTCCCTGACTTCCCAGTTGACCTTGCCGTCATTCTTCATGTCCACGAATAGGGGATGAGAGAACAACGTCAGGTTCACTGCCTCCTTCGGTACCTGGGCGTGGAGCATCATGGTGCGCGAAAGGCTGGTGTAGTTGTAAATTGTGTACTTGATGTCATAAGCCTTCTTGTCCACTTTCTTCACAGAAGGCTTTACCCAGACCACGTTCATGATCCTGGTGATGGTCATGTCTAGGTTAGGAACCGGTCTGCCCAGGTGCTCGGCGGTCTTCCTCGCCATGTCTGGCAGGATCTTCTGCACGATCTCGAACTTGGCGTGGGTCTTGTTTCTTCTCTCCAGTTTGTTCAGGTGGTTCTTGAGGTTCCTGGCACACAGCCTCAGCGCCAAACTGATCTCGTTTTGCAATTCCGGGAAGGACGCGATTGCCTCCTTGCCCTCGGACGTGAATGGGATCTTGGTCGAAGCTACATGGATAAGGATAATGGCGGGTCCGAACGGGATCCCCTTCCCTCCCCTCTGTTCTAGGCCGTACCTCCTCCAATCCATGTCGGATATGGCCTTGGTGATCGCGCAAGCACCCTGCTGGTACAATAGTGGGACGCGATTGGCGAATCTGAGGATCTGCACCTGCCCGTCGGCCGGGATGTCCCCGCCGTAGACTATGCCTGCCTCAACTACAAAGGGATTGCCGTTCACCGCCTTGGGGGAGCGGGTGATAGGGGTGGCGTAGTAGTTGGGTCTGAGCCCGTCAAGCACATGCATGAGGCCCTTTTTGATCAGCATGTCCCCGATGGGGGAAAGGCAATCGGTGGGAGGGGCCATGATCTTCACGGTCTTGATCACATCCAGGATCGCTATGGCGTCCTCTCTGGTAATCCTGTTCAGCTTCTTGTCCCCGTCCACCTTGGACTTCGAGAGTATCTCTGTGACAAGCCTATCAGTGATTCTAGAAAAGTCATTCTTCAGGAACGCCCTCACAGTTTTTTGAGCGGAATTGGACGCGTACTTCAGTAGATCCCCTATCTCCATGCCCTCCGGATGGGGCTTGATCTCCTTCGGTCTTGGGGGCATGATATCAGTAGCCCTCTCGAACACGTACCTAGTGCCGTCCGGATCGTAAAACGTGATCTCTGCATGCGGGTTGACTATGGCGGTGTTCTTTAGGTACTCGAATACAGACTGCTTCCCGGTGATGTACCTTCCCTTGATGGTATACTCGATCAGAGTCCCGTGCTCCTTACCCTCCCATGTGAATGCCTTATCATTGGTAATAATGGGGCGATTGGTTTTGGTGTCAATGACTATGTCCATCCCCCAAGCGACCTCGTCCTCACCCTCGATCTTGGACACTACGTGCGCCGGCTTGCCGGTGGTGATGTTGCCATACATAACCGTTGCGGAGATCCCGATGCCTTGCTGGCCCCTGGATTGCCTCAACGCGTGGAACCTGGACCCGTAAAGGAGGCGTCCAAATACGTTTGGCATCATATTGTGTACGATCCCGGGGCCGTTGTCCTCTATACTGATTTTGTAGTCTTCGTCGTTTAGCTTGTTAACGGTGACGACGATGTCCGGGAGGAACCCGGCCTCCTCGCATGCATCCATTGAATTGTCCACGGCCTCTTTGATCCCCATGAGCAGAGACTTGGAGCGAGAGTCGAACCCAAGGATCTGTTTATTCTTCTCGAAGAACTCCGTAATAGAGATTTCCTGCTGTTTGCTGGCCAGTTTTACGGCCGTCGCCGTCTTCTTTTTGGGAGTGGCGTCTCCTCTAGCGACTTTATCAGAGGGCATCCAACGCACGGTATCGCTCGATGATTCTTAATCCTCTCGAACGCAGGCGCATTACGAGTGCGTTTTCCTCGATGCCCCTTGAATGGATTGATTGTTAATTTACATATCTAACACAGGACGTGATTGTCCTACGGATCAATATTTGTTGAATTTTATTATCCACCAGCATACGGTGAAGAACAAGACCAAGTACGCGGCCATAATCAGAACGGAGTCTAGGGAGATACCAGTGTCTAGTATGACCCCGCGCATGATCTCGCTGATGTGGGTCAGTGGAAGCAGGTAGATCATCGCGGGGCGGACAGGAGGCGTCAACGTCGAACAGCGTGCCGCACTAGAACGTCATGAATACTATCGCCAGACTTAAGAACAGGGTAAGCGTCTGAGATTTGTTCACCAGCATCCCGGCCAACATTTCAAATATGGAGAATATCAGGCCGGCCATCAAGACTATGGCGATCGCGGATAACGAAAGAGCAACGTCGAGGGAGATGAGGTGGCCCACGGCCATGATGACGATGCAGATCAGCAATGCGCGTATCACGTCCTGAAGCGCCTTTCCCAGAATAATCGACGAGATGTGTATAGGGCACAGCAGAATCTTGTCGAAGCTCTGTAAAAGAATCTTTAGATCAGGATCTTCATGGATACAGTGCTGAACGTGGCCGACAGCGTTGTGAGCGAGATAATACCAAGGATGATAAACGCCAAGTAGCTGTCGCTACCCTGGGACATGATACCAGCAAGGCCAAATCCGAAGGCTAGGAGGTACAGAAGCGACCCTATTAAACTGGTGAGTAGTACCTCTACGAAATTTTCCTTAATGTACACCAGGTCGCTCTAGACGATTTTGTAACTTTCGTCCAGGATTCCAGCAAGTGGTTCACTGTAAGTACCTTCTTTCGCCGTCGGTCATCTCCAAGAAGATCTTCCAAAGTGGTCCTTCTTATGCTCACATACCCGGGGTCTATGCCCTCGACGAAGGCTCGGACCGCATCCCTGACGGGAGATACGTCGTGATGGTCCTGCCGAAGTCGTTGATGACGTCCACCGCTACCCCTCCCAACAGCGTTCCTCAGTTCGTCGATAGTGCCGATCGCCGCCAGACGGCCGTTGTCAATTATGCCGATATGGTCGCAGAGAGCCTCAGCCTTCTTGATGTAATGCGTGATAAAGAAGATCGTGGTCCCCTTAGTGTAGAGCATCCTGACCAGCTCCCACAGGGCGTGCCTGGAGCGCGTGTTCAGGCTGGCAGTGGGCTCGTCTAGCACTAGCAGCGCGGGGCGGTGGACTATCGCGCACATGATAGACGATTTCCTTTTCCATCCTCCCGACAGGTCCTGCATTTTAAGATCCTGGCCCTCCAGCCCCAGGAGATCTGACGCCTTTTGGATCCTGTCGCTCATCTTGGATTTTGGGATCTTGTGGAGGAGAGTGTGGTGATGAATGTTCTGCCTGATCGTGAGGTCCTTGTCTAGGCTGATGTGCTACTGGGCGATGCCGATCAGCTTCCGGACCTCCAGGTACTCTTTGGATGTGTCATGACCGCCGATGGACACCCTACCAGATGTAGGGCGCTGGATAGTCGTGATGCTATGGATGGTGGTGATCTTCCCTACTCTGTTCGGACCCAAGAATCCGAAAATCTCGTTTCTTATGATGTTGAAGCTTATATCGTTGACTACGGTGAGGTGACCGAATCTAATGAGTAGATTCTCTACCTCCATTATCGTGTCGTTATCCAAGGACGTTACCCTGGATGTCGCCTGGACCAGCGAACGCCGACTGGGGCGTGGTTTTTCTATAAAGAGTATTTTTTTCGTTAATTCGTCTCTCATCGAGTATATAATATTGGTTTATACATCCAATATAAACTTAGCTTTATATGATTTAAAGTCGAAAAAGCGAATTCAAAGACTTAGACCAAACCAGACAAACTAGAATTGTTGTAAAAGGGTTGCGCTTGGTTTTGGGATGCGGAGCATCCC
>CAZIJM010000086.1:0-6300 GCA_964539695.1 uncultured Methanomassiliicoccales archaeon
CAACCAGGTCGAAAACAACGAAAATCAGTGCAAAAGTGTAGTATTGGAACCTGAATTGCACCTGGGCCTCTCCTATAGGTTCTGATCCGCACTCATAGGTGGACTCCATCCATTGAGTGGGTTTCTTGGGCCGGACGAACCTAGATGCCCACCATGCCAACGGCGCGAAACCGAGCGCGATAACGCTCACTATCGCTAATGGCATGTAGTACACAATTAGTGACATTGAGTCTTGACGATGTTTTGTTAGTACATAAAGGTTCCATAGAATATAAGGGGTGAAGTGGTTCTCCTAAGAGTTTATCAACGCCCAGACAGATATTTTTGGCATGTCTGAGGGTATCACATTTATAGGGGCGGGGAAGATGGCGGAGGCATTGATTGGGGGTCTCATAGCTAGGAACATTTTTGAAAGGGGCCGGATCACTGCTTGTGCACCCAGCGAGTCCACGAGAGCCAGGGTGTCGAGGGAGTACGGGATACGCGTGTTCGGGACCGCGAAGGAGGCCTGCGGGTGTAGTGACATCATCGTGCTTGCGGTGAAGCCCAAGCAGGTCCCCGAGGTGTTTGCCGAAGGACTGGACCTGAGAGGAAAGATTCTCATGAGTATTGTTGCCGGCCTCACGATGGAGACGCTCAGAGAGTATGTGCCAGACGCCAAGATCGTGAGGGTCATGTCCAACCACTGCTGCATGGTCCTAGAGGGTGCGATGGGATACTGCTGCGACCCCTCTCTGACGGATAGCAACAGGGAAAGGGTGGTAAAGATCCTCGGCGCCGTCGGACTAGCTACGGAGGTGCGGGAGGAATACATGAACGCGATCACCGGGATCGCGGGGAGTTCGCCCGCCTTCATGTACATGATCATCGATGCGATGGCTGACGCCGGTGTGCTGAATGGGCTGTCTCGTGCAGACTCCATAAGGCTCGCCGCCCAGTCCATGCTTGGGGCGGCAAAGATGGTCCTCGAGACAGGGAAACACCCCGATGCACTGAAGGACGAAGTCTGCTCGCCCGGGGGGACCACCATAGCGGGGGTACGCGCAGCGGAGGACATGAGCCTTAGAGCTGCAATCATCGCGGCAGTGGACTCCGTCGTAAAGAGGTCCCGCAAGATGAGCAGAGAGTGAGCTTCACTTTCTGAACATCGACTTGACCATACCGAGGACGACGCGGGGGGCATTGGACCATATAGACCCCGCCTCCCAGTCAAGGTTCTTCTTGTTGCACACCGTAGAGTTCATCATGCGGGTGCCATCGTCCTTAATCTCCCAGAGGCGGGCCTCCTTCTCCTCGGGATCCTCAATCTTCAAAATCTCGTCGACCCTGTGCATAAGATCGCGCGCGAACTCGGTTCTCTTCACGCGCTCAGTCATCGTCGCATTATCAATACGCCCCGCGGCGTTCTCACATTTTGCAAGTTCGATGGCGGCATCGTAGGATGTCTCGGCGATGTCATCACGGGACATCCACTCCGTCTCGTACGAGAGGACGTGCTTCCACGATGGACTATCTAGCAGACGCCTGTGGTCCTCGAGGGTGCGGGCCCTGAGCCTGTAGCCCCACTTCTCTGGTTCCTCAAACACCCTGCTGCCGGGATCTACGAAGGGAGCAAATGGGGCGTTGTATATGAACAAACCCTCGTTTCTCTTCACCAAATCCCAAAGTCTCTTGGAGGCTTTGACACTATCCATAGCAGACTCGCGGTCCTGATAGGGCAGGCCATTCATGTAGAACATGTCGAATCTGAAGCATCCATTGCGGAAGGCCGCAAGGATCGTTCTCTCGATAGCCTCGTTGGTATACTCCTTACCCAGGGCCAGCCTGACTTTCTCATCGTGAGAATCCGGGGAGAACTGGATCGACCATCCACCCTCCAACGACTTGTCTATCTTCGAGAAGTACTCGTCGCCAGCACTGTTGAACAGCTCAATGACCACGTGGTTCCTAATGCGGCGCTCCCTGCACTCCCTCAGGAAACAGTCGGCGTAGTCCTGGCTCTGCTGCCTTAGGTCGCCGACTATGAACACTGGGGTGTCCAGGTAGGACTGAATGATGTCGATATCCTCGGCCAGTTTTTTCGGGCTCCTAAAAGCCGGCTTGCGCCTGCAGACCACCTTTCCGTTGGCGTAGTGAGATCCACCGCATTCGGCGCAGTTGATACTACACCCCCTGACGGTAAATACCGAGGTCAAGGGGAGTCTGTCCCATCCAAACCACGGCAGGGTCCCGGAGATGTCCCTGCTCCTTAGGACACCCTTGATCATTGTGCCATAGTCGAACATAACCTTGTCCAGGTTGTCGAGGGAGTAGGTCAATCCGTTGTCGTGGACCCTTCCCTCCCCGTCTTTCCAGACAAGGTTGGGGACCCCCGACAGGTCGCCGCCCTTCTGGAGGGTCTCCATCATCATGATAGTAGGAACCTCAGTAGTATCCCCTCTCATCAAGAGGTCGATCTCGGGACAGCGAATTAGTTCTTCGTAGAAATAGGAGGACGTAAGCCCCCCAAACTCCACCTTAGCCTCAGGATGGTACTTTTTGACGATTTTAGCTAACTCCAACGCCCCGTGAGCGTGGGGCATCCAATGCAAGTCAATGGCGAACACATCGGCGTCCAGCTTCCGGATTTTTTCCTCCACATCGAACCTGTCGCTCTGGAGCATCTGCACAGCAATGTTGACGATGCGGGTCTTGAAGCCTGCAGCCTCCAGGTGGGACGAGATGGTCATGAAGCCGATGGGGTACATCTCGAACACCGGGGACGATGGAATGACGTCGCTGACCGGACCGTAGAATATGGGCTTTTTCCTGAAGTCGTACACACTGGGCGCATGCAAGAAAACTATGTCGGATCTTATGCGGATCACCTGCCGAAGCGCCTTTTGCGCTGCTGAAACGTCCTTATCGCCCTGAGGAAGTCGATATGCCTGAACCCGGGCCAGTAGACGTCGGCGAAGTAAAGTTCAGAGTAGGCCATCTGCCAGAGCAAAAAGTTTGATATGCGGACCTCCCCGGACGTGCGAAGCACCAAGTCCGGGTCCGGGAGACCAGTTGTAGATATGTAGTCAGAGATGGTAGATTCACCCACCTCTTCCAGTTCGAGCACCCCGTCGCGGACGTCGCGAGCAATCTTCTTGACTGCTTCCGTGATGTCTTGCCTGCCGCTGTAGGCTATCGCTAGGTTGAGACGGTTGTCGCTGTACCCCTTCGTCTTCTCGCGGGCGTACTCCATAGCCCTCACGACCCCCATGGGGAGCATATTGGCGTCGCCGATCACATTGATTGCGACTTTGTGGCGGTGCACCTTCTCGTCGTCGGCGAAGTCGTATAGAGTCTCCTCGAGCAACTCCATCAGGTAGTTGACCTCATCCTCCGCACGGTTGAAGTTCTCGGTGGAGAACGCGTAAACAGTCAGGATATGGATGTCTAGATCCAGACACCAATGCAGGACCTCGTCCAGCTTCTGACGGCCAAGCTTGTGGCCCTCCTTGGGCTCCGCCCCCAGGACCTCCTCCGCGTACCTGCGATTGCCATCCATTATGATAGCGATATGCTTAGGCATCACGCCTGTGGCCACCTCCTTCTCGATGTGCGACTTGTACGTGGAGTACGCCTTGTCGGTTATCAGGCGGGACACGTCCATGGGGATCACTTGAAGTCCTCGGGCACCCCCGCGGCCTTCTCGCCCAGATCGAAGCACCCTATGGCAGCGACGGCGCCGATGACGCCCTTCATCCCGGTGACACTGATAATCTGAACCCCGTTCTCTCTGGCGACACGGACGGCGTCTTCCGAGGTGTATATAACGGATTTGCAGCTCCAGCCGAACTCGCGCAGCTCCTCTGGTACGGTCAGCCCCTTAAATACGGTGATGACCGCGTCTTCAGAGTAAGACTCCTTCTTAATGAAGTCCACGGCAAACTCGATGAGCATCGGGATCTCCTCTTCCCTGACCGCGAAAGACACAGCGGTGGAACAGCAGTTAGTGGTCTTGTTGGGGACCTTCGGGTTGAGCTGGATGATCTTGTGCTCGATGAAGTGCCCGATGGGGCACTGGATCCCTAGTTTCAGCGATGCTACCCAGGAAGCACCCTGCTCCTTCGTATCGGTGTCGTCGACGCCTATGATCACACGGACTAGCTTCGGGGTAATAATGTTCACGTGGGCTCTGTGGGCGCCCCCCATCCTGAAGTCATCGGGGTACTCGGTGCGGATAACGTCTGGGCATTGGGGGATACACGCACCTATGCCGACGGACGCACCAGCGATACCGTACCAGGTGGTGCGAACCTCGTCACCCTCGACCCTTAAGGCCATCAGGCCCTGCCCCCCGACATCGGACGTTACGGAGCCAAAGTGGAGCTCCCTCTCACCAATGATCGTGTCCATTATGAGCATGTTGGACTCCATGCGAATGTTTTCAATAACCCCCTTGGTGCGGCGCCTATTAACGATGTCCCATTCGCCGGGGCCCTTTGCCTCGCACTTCTCGATAATCTGAGCCCTGCCCCTATCCTCGTCGACTAGGGTGTAGAAACCGCGGCAGAACATGCTCCCGTACTTCTCCCGGACCTCGTCCGGCCTGAGCACCTGGACCATGTCATTCTTCCTCCTCAGTGTCCCAGTCCTCAGGATCGGCTATATCGATGGCATCGGCAGGCACGCTCTTACAGAGGTAGACGGTACTTGCCGCCCTGCCAATATCGGAGTCCAGCTCCATGCAGACACCGGTGTCGATCATCAGGATCACCGGGTCGTCAGTGCGGACAGACCCAACCCTGTATGCGTCCTTGTACGTGAGGGACAAATGGACCATGGCGCGGTCCGCGGGGAATATGCCTGTCTCGAGGAGGATATCGACCTCCTCGTGGGTGGCAGGGTAGAAGAGTTCGTCCGGGATGTTCTCGCAGTCTAACCTGATATCCAATGGGATGGTATGGCCATATGTGGCGCGAATTTTCCCGCCGGATATGGCGTACCTGCCTTTGGGGTCGGTGTCTACCAGCGCCTCGATATGCCTGGCCCTAAGCCAGTTCATGCGGGGATTACGATCACGGATCTTCACCATAACCTCCTTAATGGAGACATTACCCTGGTCGTCCATATCCAGTCCAAACTTACCGTGCCTGAGGATCGCGGCCAGGGTCCTCCCGATCTTCTCAACCTCATAGTCGGACATAATGAACTTGCCTTCTTCCCCACAGTACGAGCACCTATCATTCCTAAAGTATCCATGTTCCTCGCACTCCCTGATCATCCGACCACCCTCTCCGCGGCCTTGACGACGTTCGCCATGAGCATACAGATGGTCATGGGTCCGACGCCACCGGGCACCGGCGTGATGTATGAAGCCTTCTCTTTGACGCTGTCGAAGTCGACGTCCCCCACCAGCCTACTCCCCTTGAGATGCGTGGGGTCCTTGACCCTGTTAGTGCCCACATCTATGACGAGGGCCCCCTCCTTGACCATATCGGCAGTCACGAAGCGGGGCTTCCCGATGGCGACAACCAGTATGTCCGCCTGGGACGTGATCTCAGCCAGGTTCCGGGTCCTCGAGTGGACAACGGTGACGGTGGAGTCCGCGCCTGCGCCTTTCTGCAGCATCATCGCAGCCATCGGCTTCCCGACAATGTTACTCCTGCCCACAACAACCACATGCTTCCCCGTGGTCTCCACACCGGACCTGACAAGCATCTGTTGGACCCCGGCGGGAGTGGCGGGAAGAAAGTCAGGGTTGCCGATGAGCATCCTGCCCACGTTAGACGGGTGGAAACAATCCACGTCCTTGGATGGAGAGATCGCATTGATGACGGCTTCCTCATCGAGATGGGGCGGCAAAGGCAACTGCACCAGGAACCCATGTGTCTGCTGATCTGCGTTTAACTCCTCCACCTTAGCCATGAGCTCCTCCTGCGTGGTTTCCGCAGACATCCTGACTGTCAAGGACCTCATACCGAGCTCCTCGCACATCTCGCCCTTCTTACGGACATAAACTTGCGACGCGGGGTCGTCGCCCACAAGGACCACTGTCAGGCCAGGCGTGACGCCTTTAGACTTGAGGGCCTGGATCCTCTCCTTAAGCTCTCCATATATCTCCCTGGAGATCTCTTTTCCTAGGATAAGTTTAGCCGTCATTTAGTAGCACCGACCGTTCAATGGCCGATTCGTTTAATATAGTATCGTGCAGACGCAGGCGGCAAACGGAAGGGACAGATGCCCACTGACAGCAGGTGCCCGAAGTGCACCCAGTATAGAGGTGAGCTTTGGAGATAAAAATCCTTTACGAGCTTGACAATGGAA
>CAZIJM010000087.1:0-6239 GCA_964539695.1 uncultured Methanomassiliicoccales archaeon
AGTACAATACGCTGTGAAATCATTAATTTGCCGTCAAATATTTCCTTTGTGATTCTCTTGGCATAACCGGATTTCGATTTATTTTGTCACTATACTGTAAACGGAGTCCACTTATAATCATAATTTTGTCCAGCTGACAACGCCGAATTCGCGCGTGAACTTAGTGTTGTCGTGTCATGAATTGTGCGGTTAGAACATGACGTAAAACCTATAAGTACGAAATCCCGCATACATTCTCATTCCATAAGAGAACTAAGATGAGTGTTGACATCATTGTCGTCAACATAAGGTGATTCATGATGAGTTCAGAACTTGTTTTTCCTGGAGATGAAATTGCAATCGAAGAGGAGTACATGGGCGGCGAGGGCACGTTCTCCCAGGACGGTACCGTCTACGCCGCGCAGGTGGGCGTACTCGAACTTGATGATGAAGAGTACATTGTCAGGGTTGCCTCCCCCAACCCCCCCAACGTCCTGAAGGACGGGGACATCGTGTACGCCGTTGTCGCGGACATCAGAAACACTATGGCCACCGCAGACGTTGTTGGCAAGGTCGGTAGCGACAGGACCCTTGGAGGGGAAATCTACGCGACCATCCATGTGTCTAAGATCTCCCCCAAGTACACCGACGATGTATCCAAGGAGCTCAGGAAGGGTGACATAATTAGGGCTAGGGTCACCGGGACTAAACCATCTCTCCAACTCACCACCAAGGACGATAACCTCGGATGCATCAGGGCCCTTTGCTCCAAGTGTAAAACCGAGATGGTCAGGAAAGGCACCGGGCTCTACTGCCCTGAATGCAGGTACAGTATGTCCCGCAAGCTGGCCAACGACTATGGCGATGTGGAAATCCAATGAGGCTCATCACCCTGATGTCCAGCGGTATCGACTCACCTGTCGCCGCATATAAGATGGCCTCTCTGGGGGCGGACATCGTCCTACTCCATATGGATAACCGCCCCTACGCGAAAGACGTCAGCTCGGACGATGCCAAGGCCCTCGCTGAGCGCCTTTCTGAGGTCACCGGAAGAAAAATGCCTCTCTACTTCGCGCCCCATGGGCCCTCCCAAGATGCCATAGCCCGTGGATGTGACCGCCCCTACCAGTGTGTCATGTGCAAGCGCGTAATGCAGAGGACCGCTAGGGAGTTGGCGAAGATTCTGGGGTGTTCCGGCATAGTCATGGGCGACTCCCTCGGCCAGGTGGCTTCGCAGACCCTCAAGAACATCAGGTCGGAGAACATTGGCCTGGACTTCCCAGTCGTAAGGCCTCTCATAGGCATGGACAAAGTAGAGATCGAGATCATAGCGAAGAAAATCGGCACGTACTACATCTCGATAAGGCCGGGTCATGGCTGCGATATCGTCCCTCTGAAGCCCATAACTAAAGCCAACCCCGAGAAGGTGGTCGCGTTCAGCGAGAGGATCGACCTGGACGGTCTCGCCCGCATATCGGCCGAAGCGGCGGTTAAAATGAATCGAGACGGTTCAGTAGTAGCGTTTGGTATAAAACGCCGGGCAAGAGTCGATGTCCTCTTTGTCATAGAGCATATCCATCGACACACGGTCGATGTACCTAGCTTGCACCTTGGAGATGTACAGGAACTGGTCACCCACGGAGATCCTGATGTCGGTCTCCTTGGGTCTCTTAACGCTAACGGGGACCAGCGCAGGGCCCGTGCATGCAGTGCAAATGCGGAAATCGTACTTCTGGGACATTATGTACTGTCTGACATCCTCGTCAACCGGAATCTCCATGAAACGCTGTTATATCTGATGCTTTATTATCATACCGCTTTCAGTTTTATACAATAGTAAAAGCAAATCCGCTTTGTAATTAGCGGTCCGTTGAGAAGAACGTCTCCACGGGCGATGGGATGTTCCCGTAGAGCATTGTGTCTATCCTTCAAGGTAGCCGCCCCGCGGTCCAAAATCGCCATTATGCCCCTGTTGGTATCCAACCTGATTAGGTGCCCAATGGACTGCCTCATTTACCGGTAGTCGGTATTATTAACACACATAGTCTCTCGTTGTCAAACTTGGCGTCATAGCAACGGGTCATCACCCTCATATTATCGGTGAGCTTGGGGTACAGGATCTCGATCAGGATTGCCAGCTTCGGACTCTTGTCCGGGATGTCCGACCCTCACTGATCCTTCCGCTCGTGACGCAGAACAGCACACTGCCCTCTGAGGTCCTGAAGCTGTTAACACCTTCATCAGCTTCTTTTGAGGCATGTCTTTGCGCTCGTAGTAAATGTCCCTGCCCAGGTCTATCGCAACGCTGTCGACCAGCATCCTGTCCATGAACTGGTAGGACGGGAAAAACATGACAGTATTTACTTTGACCGTGTCGACGGTGTCACTCAGGATCTCTCTGAGCCTAGCGTAATTAGAGTCTATGCTCTTGTACTCATGCCTCATGGACACCTCGTTGGTATACAGGATAGGAGGTTCTCCCTTGAGAATACGGCCCCAAGTCTGTGCGGGACGACACTGTCCAGGCCGATGTCCCTGATGTACACATCGATGGGTTCTAGCGTCCCGAACACGTGTACCAACGCTAGTACTCGTTCAGCGAGTCCGATACTCCGGACTAATCCATACAGTAGAACTAGAAGTACAGGTTATCTCCGCCCACAATTAGCTTGACGTGGCAATCCTCCACTCTGGTCATCCAGACACGGATAAGCCTGTTCTTGGCACCGATGTAGGATCTGGGAAGCTTCCTCCTTTGCTTCTTGCACTCGGCGATGATGTCTCTGATGTCCTCCAGAGCCTGTATGATGCGTAAGATGCTAATAGATGAGCCTCTAAACGGTTCATGAGCTCATCCTCCAAGAAATGGGGGGGGGGGGACCCCGTCATCCTCGATGAAGTACTCCTTCACGGCGTGGTCCATGACCTCCCTTATGACCACCATTAAGTCCATGACCGTTAAGCCCTTGTGGATCTCGCTATCCCCGTTATCCCTGGCCTCCTTTTCGGTGAGATCTAGGACCGTGTGGCTGTATTCGAACATCTACACGTCGGGAGGTAGTCCGGGAGGTTATACGTCTCGTCCATGCGATTATTGTTCTATGCAGTGGTGTACCGATCAAATCGGTGAGCCTAGCCAGGATCGGGGGCATGAACACGAACGGATAAGATACGGCGATCATGTCAACGTGCGGCAGTGCGTACTTGAGCATCTCGTATGGGCAGAGCTCGACATCACTCACACATGCGCGCGAATTCCTCCAGCTGGGGGTGCTCGTCTTGTATCCTCTAGACCCACGAGTCGATTTTAGCATGCTCGATGTTCGCGTAGAATCTGCATCTGCATTCACCGGTGTCCTTGCGTTTGTACGGAGCAAAAATTTGAAAATCTCCTCCGAGGTTCCTGATGTTAGGTCTGGGTCGTTCCTCATCATCGGACAGGAGGTGGAAGTGGCCCCTGGAAGTCCATGCACAGAACACCGTAGCTAATGGCCATCGCTTCGCGTATGGCCTTTTTTTATTAGGACTTAGTGCGGGTCAGATAGATGACCTCCAGTCCCCTGAAGAGCATAATTAGAAGGGTGGTGGACAGAACGAACATGGTCTCCCCCGCCCGTTCCTGCCTCCATCACGGAACATATGCCGTTTTTCACGGTTCCGGATATGAAACGGACTAGCTCCCCCTGCTCAGGACGATACTCGTAGGGAAAGAGGTTCATATTATCGTAAAGGTCTCACTCGGAGAAGCCGCCGCGCTGCCAAATGTCGTCCGGCAGGTCTGCGTAGACCGACTCCTCTTGATGGGTCTCCCTGGAATTAGGAGAGGGCCTAACCATCATGGTCTCGATCCTGTCCCTCTTGAACAGCCAGTAGTGGATCCTCCACTCCCTACCGTCGTAGAGAGTTGTCTCCTCCCTCTCGGTGGTGAGAATGCCCGCGTCCTCCAGCATATAGAATGCGTCACGGTCCTCGGGCTCCAAGATGTTGTCAATGATCCTGTCAGAGTATCCGAAGAAGTTCAAGACGTGGTGGGCGAGTAGGTAGGCCTGCTCCTCTTCCATGCCGCGGGAGCTATCGATGCTGTTCTTGATCGCCAAGGTCAACTCGTCGACGGTGACAACGGACATCGGATCACTCCACAAAGTCGAGAAATTTGATGTCGTCAGTGTCCACGTTCTGGGCAACCCTGGACACAATCTCCTCAGGGATGTTCTGGTCCACGGTCAGGAACATGAGTGCACGGTCGCCACTCCTCCCGACAGACATTTGGGTCACGTTAATGCCGGCGTTCTCGAGGGTATTGCTCACGACTCCGATAACTCCGGGCGTGTCCTTGTAACTGAGAAACATCATGTCTCCGTTCATTGGAATGTCAAAGGAAAAATCATCGACCCCCACCAGTCTGGGCTGGCTGTCGATGACCGTGCCCCTGATGGATCTGGTCCTGCCCTGGAAGGTGAACTTGATCTCCACGATATTGGCATAGTCTTTGGCAGTGTCGTTAATAGTCTCGGTGATCTCGATCCCCTTAGCTTTGGCCATGGGGAGGGCGTTGATCATGTTGGCGATGCCGATAACCCTCCTCAGATACCCGATGACGGTGTTGATGGTCAGGAACTTGGTCTGCTTCCCGGTGAGGCCTCCGCGGTAAATGAACTCCAGTTTCTCCAAGGGGTGGTTACCAACCATCTGCTGGACTAGGACACCCATCCTGTTCGCAATGGGCATGAAGGCCTCGGTTTCGGTGTCCAGCTTGCCGCAGGGCGCGTTGATGGCATTGGAGATGATTCCGTCCCTAAGATACATGATAGTATGCTCTGCGATCTCTACGGCGACCCTCTCTTGGGCCTCGACAGTGGATGCCCCCAGATGGGGCGTAGTGACTAAGTTATTCAGCTCCAGCAGCTTTTTCTCATTGTCGGAAAGGGGCTCGTTGCACCAGACGTCAAACGCAGCTCCAGCGATTATGTCCTCTTTCAGGGCGGTATACAGATCCTCTTCGTTAACAATCCCACCACGAGCCACGTTGGCGATCCTAGCGTTGGGCTTCATCATCTTGAACTGGGGCAGAGAGATCATGTTCCTAGTGTCGGGCAAGAGCGGGGTGTGAATGGTTATGAAATCGGCGGTGGTAATAACCTCCTCTAAAGTGGTCAACCTGACGCCGAGAGAATCGGCAACTTCTTTCGGGAGGAAGAGATCGTACCCGATCATGGTCATATTGAAGGCCTTCATGCGCTTAGCGACCTCCCCTCCCACGCGCCCGACTCCAATGATACCCAGGATCTTACCGTTCAGTTCCACGCCGGTGTACTTAGACCTCTTCCACTCGCCCCTGTGCATAGACTCGTGGGCGAAGGGTATGTTCCTAGCGAGTGCCAAAAGCATGGCGCAAGAGTGTTCCGCCGCAGACAGAATGTTCGCGGACGGGGTATTTATCACCAGAATACCCCTGTTCGTGGCGCAAGGCACGTCGATGTTGTCCACGCCTACGCCGGCGCGTCCGATGACCTTCAAGTTCCTCCCGGCCTTGATGACCCTGGGAGTCACCTTGGTCCCGGACCTGATAATCAGGCAATCATAATTGCCGATGATAGCGCAGAGTTCGTCCTCGGAGAGGCCGGATTTTACGTCCACGGGGAACCCGGAGCTCTTTAAGATCTTTATTCCCTCGTCGGAGAGGGGGTCTGAAACAAGGATCTTTGATGTCATCGTCACTCTTCCATTATTTCGTCCATGATGGACAGGAGCTCGGCTATCATCTCGGGCGTGGTATCACCCATGTGCCCAATCCTGAATGTCTTATCCTTTATCTCACCGTAGCCGTTGGATATCTTGTATCCCCTAGCTCTCAACTTCGAATGGAATGCGTCGAAGTCGAGACCACCCCTGTTCAGAACGCTGATCGAGTTCGACTGGTGGCCGGCCTCGGGGAAGATACCATTTAGCTTCTCGAAGGACCACTTTCTGACCATGTTGGCCATCCTTTGATGCCTCTCGTAACGGGCGGACATCCCCTCCATCAAAATCTTGTCTAGCTGGTAGTTCAGGCCATACATGAGAGACACCGGTGGGGTAGTGAGGGTGTAGTTGTCATCGTTATTCTTCTTGATCTTCAGGAGGTTGGTATAGAACCCGCAGTTAGAGACAGTCTTCGCCTTCTCCAGGAGCCTCTCGGAGCAGAGCATGATAGCCAGTCCCGGCGGGAGAGCGAGGGCCTTCTGCGTACCGAACACTACCGCGTCCACGTCCATCTCTCT
>CAZIJM010000088.1:0-6236 GCA_964539695.1 uncultured Methanomassiliicoccales archaeon
GGAGAGCGAGGGCCTTCTGCGTACCGAACACTACCGCGTCCACGTCCATCTCTCTAATTCTGAGGTCCATGGCGTAGGCGGCCGTCACGGCGTCAACCATCATCAGCGCGTCCGGGTTCTGCTCCCTGACCATTTTCGCAAGGGCGACGGAGTTGCTAAATACGCCGGTGGACGACTCGTTGCTCACCCAGTGGACCATCTCGATGTCCTTGGTGATCTTTCCGTCGATGTGCTCAGGCTTCATTGCCTTGCCCCAATCGACCTGAACCTTCTCCACGGTCTTGCCGTTGAGCTCCCCAATATCGATAGACCTGTTCCCAAAAGACCCGTTGGTGATGCCCAAGGACTTCCGGTTTACGCCGTTCCTGATGGCACCCTCGAGGAAGGCTGTGGCGGATCCGGCGACCATGAAGACTTCCATGTCGGTGTCCAGAGTCTTCCTGATCTTCTCGACGATGTCCCCGTGGAGCTGCTTGTACTCCTTGGACCTATGCGTGATCATGGGCTTGTTCATCGATTCGAAGGTGTCGGGGGCGACATAGACCGGCCCCACCGTGAAAAGAGTCCTGCTCAAGATAATCCCTCATGCCCTATATTATGACCAGAAATCTTTGTAATCCTATAAGTATGCGCGCGCGTGTGAAAGACCACAAATAGGCACCGCGGACGAGCAGTATGAAACTACGCGAAGCAGTTCGCTGGACATCCAGCCCGTTCGAGGGTTCGTAGAGGATGTGCCGCGGAACCGTTCGAAAAGTGCGCCTAGTATAAAGGTGAATCTTGGAGGAAAAAATCCTCTACAATAGAGGAACCATTAGCCAATGACAATGGTGTCCATTATGAGGTAGAATTTGAAAGAAATCAGAGACAAAACCCTGAGTTGACAAACAAGAAGCGCATAGTAGACGCGGAAGAGTGGACGAGACAACTTCGAACGTCAAAATCCAACACTGTACGGATTTGATCGCGTGAGAGAGTGGAGCCCTCGCCGTCTCACCAAGATGGGGTAGGGTGGGGTATCAGTTCGGAGTTTCCGGAAACCCGAGCTAGAGAAGATGGGTGCCCGAAAAAATGTCCGCAGCTTTATAAGCGCAACAAACTAGAAAATCATTAGTATATAGTTCCGAGGACGGCTTCGAAGGGTCTGAGATCCCCCTCCCGCCGGCATCACCGAGAGCAACGACTTAGCAATGCCAAGGATAATATACGCGGAGTTGACCAGCCCGGCCTCAGTGGACGTCCTCAATAGAAATCGCCCTTCGGCGTAAGAGTTTTGACGGAGGATTTACCCCCCCCATAAAAAGTAGGGTCATCCCCTATTTCCGATTGCTTCCTTCTCGGTCTTCAGCTCCTCAATTTTCGTCTCGCACTCTTTGATTTTGTTGAAGACCGGGACGACCTCATCGGAGAAGATGTCCTTGCCGTCCCTGAGGGCGGCCACAACCTTCTCCCCAATCTCCTTTACGAGGTCGTCGATGGCGCTCTCTTGTTTGCGAATCTCGCTGTCAATTTTCTCCTTATCAATGACGTTCCCAAGTTTCTTGTCGGCGCTCTTTACGGTATCTTTCACCTTATCTATTAACCCCATATGGATCACCTATTCACTCGACCAGCCTGTGGTAGCTATACGCAGGCTCCCCTGCGTTGAAGCAGTACTGGATCGTTGTGAACTGCTTCTTGAATGCTTTCACGTCCTCTTTAACCTTGGTAGGGTCCTCCTTTTTTACGACGATCCTGGCTATGAACTCAGCAACCTGTTTCATCTCCGACTCCCTCATCCCAATGCGAGTCATCTCCTGGGATCCGAGCCTGAGTCCGGAGGGCCTGACCGCGCTGGTGTCCCTGGGGAGCATATTCTTGTTGCAAATGATGTTGGCGTCCTCGAGGGCCTTGGCGCAGTCCTTACCCCCACCGAATTGCCCCACGTCCACAGCAATGGCATGGGACCTGGTGAAGCCTAGGTCGGGGCACAGCACCGGCACCTCCAGCTCGTAGAGGGCTTCGCCGAGGGCCCTGGCGTTTCTGCAGACCTGTGCGGCGTACTCCTTGCCAAAAACCTCCATCTCGGCTAGGGTGATGCCCAAGGCGGCCATAGCATGGAGGTGATGACTCGAGGTGACCCCGGGGAAGACCGCCTTCTGCAGGGCCTTCTCCTGCTCCTCCGTCATGTCGTGTCCGAGGAGAAGCCCGTGGTTCGGTCCGGGGAATGTCTTGTGTGTAGATGACGACACGATGTTCACTCCCTCCTTAAGAGGGTCGTGGAACTGCCCACCTGCGATCAGGCCAAGAACGTGAGCGCAGTCCTCCCAGACCAGGCACCCGATCTCGTCAAAGGTGTCCCGCAGCTCCTTCAGCGGCGGAGGGAAGAGGAAGACGGACAGGCCGAACTGGGCAATCTTCGGCTTCACCTCTTTCAGCAGCTTGATAGTCTTATCCACGTCCAAGTTCATATCATACTCGTTGAACGGGTAGTTTACGGAGTTAACCGTCCTCTGTCCGAAGGCGCCGAACTCGCAGGTGGAGATGTGGGCTCCCTGGGCCAAGGCACAGGTGGTGATGGTATCGCCGGGTTGAGCGAAGGCGAACAGGATGGCCATGTTGGCAACGGTTCCGGAGATAGGCCTGACGTCGGCGAAATCGGCGTCGAAGATCCTTTTTGCGAGCTCGATAGTCTTGAGCTCCACCTCGTCTGTATAGATGTTGCCCTGGTAGTAGCGCTTGCCGGGAAGCCCCTCGGCGTACCTGTCGGCGAAATCGGAGATTAGCATTTCCTTGGCCAAGGGGCTCATGAGGTTCTCAGAGGCGATCATAGGGATGCACTCCTCGAACCACTTGTTGTGGGCCATGACCTTCTCGCGGATGTACTTGGCGTCTTTCTGTAACATGATGGGCGAATGTGAAGTGCAGTTAAATGATTTAGCTAGGTTCCGTCGGCAACGGTCCTCCGCATTTGTCCGGCGATGTCGACACAGTGTCCCATCCACATACAACCCCGCACACCTCCTACCTGATTCCTGGTAATTCGAACCGCCTTTATTTTTGTCCTCGAAGATTCGCATCCGAGAACATGAGCGAATTCGACAGGGCACTCGAGGACATCAGGGCCGGGAGGCCGGTCCTTATTTACGACTTCGACGACAGGGAGAGAGAGACTGATATGACGGTCGCATCGCAATTCGTCACGACAGACATCCTTAGGACCATGAGGCGCGAGGCTGGAGGGCTAATATGCACCACCACGCCCGGGCGCCTGGCCGAAGAGATCGGGCTTCCATTCATGTCGGACGTGTTCTGGGACGATGCGAAGAAGTACCCGCTCCTGAGGGCAATGGCCCCCACCGACATCCCTTATGACAGGACAAAGTCCTCCTTCGGGATCACAATCAACCACCGTGACACCTACACCGGCATCACCGACGCCGACCGCGCGCTCACGATCTCCGCTTACGTCGAGACTGTCTTCTCCGGGAAGCCACTGGAGGGCATCCGTGGGGACTTAGGAGAGCGCTTCAGGGCACCCGGCCACGTTCATCTTCTGAACACTACCAAGGACATCCTCGTAGACAGGAAGGGCCACACCGAGCTCTGTACTGCCATGATGTACATGGCCGGGGTCAAGCCGTCAGCCACTATTTGTGAAATAATAGGCGACGACGGCGGCTCAATGCACAGGGCCGACGTGGAGAGGTACGCCGAGGAAAAGGGATACGCATTCATCACCGGCGACGAGGTTCTCTACGCCTGGAAGGGGTTCGTCTCCACCAACGGGAGGCCCTGAGCTGTGACCAGGGTCATGGCCTCCGGAGTCTTCGATATAATCCATTCTGGGCACATCTCCTACCTGGAGCAGGCCAGGTCTTATGGCGATGAGCTGATAGTAGTAGTCGCCAATGACAACACTGTTCGTATGAACAAACACGAGCCCATCACACCAGAGACTATGAGAGTCAGGATTGTGGGCTCGCTGAAGCCAGTGGACCGCGCCATTGTGGGCGGTCGGGGGGACATTATAGACACGGTCCGTTACGTTAAGCCCGATGTCATCGTCCTAGGTTTCGACCAAAAGTTCGATGCAGGGGACCTGCAAACTAGACTCAAAAAGGAGGACCTGGGCGGGATAAAGGTAGTTAGGGCCATGGAGTGCGCAGAGGACCTGAATGCCACCCGCAGGATAATCTCAAAGATACGCAGCATGGAGGGAACCCCGTGAAGAAAATAGGGATCGTAGATACAACATTCGCTCGGTTCGACATGGGCCACTCGGCCATCGATCAGCTTCAGAGCACCGGCACAGGGTTCACCATAGTATACTACACCGTGCCTGGCGTGAAAGACTTACCAGTGGCCGCCAAGAAGCTCATCGAGGAGCAGGGCTGCGACATAGTCATGGCTCTAGGCATGCCCGGGCCCATGCAAAAGGACAAGATGTGTGCTCACGAGGCTTCCACCGGCCTGATCCGGGCGCAATTGATGACGAACAAACATATTATCGAAGTCTTCGTCCATGAGGACGAAGCAAAGGACGATGCCGAGTTGGCGTTCCTGGCCGATAGCCGGACCAGGGAGCATGCAGTTAACGTCTACGACCTGCTCTTTCGTCCAGAGAACCTAACCAGGAGGGCCGGCACAGGCCTGAGGCAGGGGTTTGCAGACAAGGGGCCAATCCTACAAAGAAGGTAAAGAAATGAAGGAGTATAGAATCGGAATGGTTGCGGCTGAGTTCAACTTCGAGGTCACGTCGCTCATGATTGAGAGGGCCAGGGCCGAGGCAGATTTCCTCGGTGTAAAGATAACCAGGTCCATTCTAGTGCCTGGGGTTTTCGAGATTCCCATAGCCGTGAAAAAGATGCTGGAATGCGATGACATCGATGCCGTCATCACACTTGGGGCTGTTATCACCGGCGAGACCAAGCACGACGAGGTCGTCGTTACCCAGTCTTCAAGGAAGATCATGGACCTGGGCCTCGAGTACGGCAAGCCTGTCGGCTTTGGAATAACCGGGCCCGGAATGACTGAGCTTCAGGCACTTAACAGAATTGAGAAAGGACGTGACGTCGTGGACACCGTCGTCAAGATGCTCCAGAGGCTGGGGTTCTGAAGCGAAAACCGGAGGAAGCCATCCCCCCTCCATCCCCGTCTTTCTCACATGTTCGGAGTCCTACCGATACAGACCCCTTTTTCAGCACTAAGATAACCGTGAACAGCGGTATGTCGGGATGGTAATAGATATTTTCATGTAGCCGCTGCCCTCCTGGTATAGGCTGGTGATCTTCTCCGTGCGAAGGTTCTCACAGATTATCCTAGCCTCGTCGACGCCCCTGACCACGATGTCTGCCCACAAGCGGGTCTTACAACTTGAACACCTGAGTAGCACATGTGACAACCTTGAGAACCAGCTGTGTCCGTATGAGATGCATGTTTTGCTAGTGGGGCTGCCCTGCCAGTAGTAGATTCTACAGTTCGAGCATCTGATGGAGTTCTCGGTATATTTATTAAAACGTGGTCATTGTGACCACATGCCTTTTGGCGGTTTGCGGGTTTTATGATCTCAGATATTGGATTATACATCCAACAATATGCGCGATACTTAGTGGTATTACAAAAGAACGTAGGAGCAGAGTCTGCGATGCCCTTCCAAGGGAAACGAGAACTATCGAACCGATAGACGGGAAACAGGGCCGATTCAGGGGAAAATGCACTCGGATCTCTCTATGTAAAGCTATGATCCGCTGGGATCTGGGTATTTTTGATTCATTTTGATAAGATATGCCAGATCGCGACCGGTGACCCAAAGGATCTATAATTTCATAACGCCAGTTCGGTTTTCGCGTCCGACTATAGATGATTTAAAACAGATCGAATGGTGGAAGTAGCCTAAATAAAAAGGTGGCGGAACAGTGTTATATAACTCGCCAACATGATTTAGTCCATTTAATCCGTAAAATAATGGTTTTATGAATTAATTATCTCAAATCACTGTTTTATAAGAGTAACACTATTATTTTCTATTATATAAAATTTTCAATAAGTAAAAATATTAGTGAAATCATATTAGATGTAATTTATATCGGTCGCCATGGTATAAGCCGAAGTTAAAAAAAACGTCCGTTCTAGGCGAACGGAACGGGATGATCACTCCGATAGGATACCGATAGGATACCAAATCCACATAACGAATAATAGAATAAAACAGTCACGTTGGTGGCGGATTCCGTTACTAGCAAGAGAGTAAACAA
>CAZIJM010000089.1:0-6154 GCA_964539695.1 uncultured Methanomassiliicoccales archaeon
GGCACATCTTATTCGCGAACCTCTGGAGTTCGCATTTCCATAGTCTGCTGCAGCAACTGTTGCTGTCACCGTAATTCGCCATTACCACAAGCATTCGCTTCTGGGCATTCTCACGCCCCATCATAGCCCACTAAGAGTGTATGCTGTTCACAGCGATTCCGCAGTGTCTGAACTCACTTGACGCTAACGTAGTCCTTGTCGCGGCCAATATCGTATTCTGTACGAGACCACTTCCTGTGACCCCATGAAGTTGTGGTAGTTGACCAGCCTGGGCTCCCCCCCCCCTGGTCGGTATTTCGAACCGCCGTTCTTGTAATTCCCAACTAGCTTCTTCTACACGTCCACCGAGACGACCAGATATCCAAACATTATGAACAGGGCGGACTGCTGAAATGTACCTGAACTGCCCGCCCCTGTCCGGACCGCCCCCAATTCGATATACTTCTTGTTCTGTTGGAGGCTGTAGCTCCTGCTTCCAACATCCTCTACACAGTGACATGGTTCACATAGAACCCCTTGAGCGAGGGTAATGGCAAGATCTTTGGTGCTCAGGATCGTCTAGGTCAAAGGGCTCTCGGGATCGCCAACAACTCTTTAGGTTGGTGTGGTTATCGCACTCATCGGCAGTCCGATATTCCTGCATCTAATAATAAGACAGAGGAAGAGTGCATGGTGAACATTATATTGAAGTAGAAAGGCCTCTTCTTCTCAACAATTCCCGCAATTCGATATTGCACGATATAAATCTGGAATTCGACAGACCATAGTTCGTCTATATTATCGGATTAAATGAAGTCGGTAAAAGCACACTTATAAGGTGCATGAAGAAACTACTGATGCCAAGGCAAGACAGGGTCCCCTATATGATGAACCGATTTCGGAGATATCTTACAGGAATGTGACGGATAATATCTGTTATGTCCAGTCGCGATTAGTGAGGGATTCTCGATGACTGTGACGGAATCAGTTTGATTGAAAGGTTTTCAAATAATAAATGAAGAACTACCGACGAAATATGTTCCAGGTGTACAAATCTTTAAGAGTGCTGGGAATTGAAGAATTAGCTATAAGGGATGTAGACACACTCTCTGTTGGACAGCATCAGAAAGTCACCATCGCCAAAAGCCCTGTAAGAATGCCCAAGATTCTGCTTTTAAATGAGCCCACCGCCAATCTGGACTCAAACGCCATATGTATGTTAATGAGCTTTTAAAATCTGTGACTAGAAAGTCAGGGACATTGATGATTATGATTCAGATCTGAACATACAACCAAGTATGTCACAGAATAATCTCAATGGCTCTTCCAGGGATGGTTTTCAAAGATGACAAGCTGAATGGAGTTCTAATGGAGAAGACAATAAACGAAGTATAAAGTGAAATATAAGATTGTCCAGTCACACGAGCATTCGCATGTGATTTTGAATAGTATCATCCTTTGAACTGTAGAAAATACCTTTAGGCCAAGGCGGTGGACACTGCTTTGGTAATTCATTATTTGAGTCACTGACTACCGTTCGACTTCCTCTTGCTATTCCGAAGTCTGTGGTTATAACACTGTCGAGTTTCGGGTTGTGCTCACTAATTCAAAAACTCCCTCTTGGAGTACTTCAGCGCCTCAATCACGGGCAACGGCTTGCCCAGGAGGAACGTCTCCAGAGCGCCCCCGCCGGTACTCACGTAGGAGAACATATCGGCCAGATCGAACCTCTCCGCGGCGCCTCCAGTGTGGCCTCCACCTATGACGGATTGCCCTCCGCTGTCGACCATGGCGGTCATGATCACCCTGGTTCCGACCTCAAAGCCCTCCTTCTCGATCATCCCGGCGGGGCCGGACATAAAGCACGTCTTAGACGAGGCGACAACCTTGCGGAATTTTTCCGCGGACGCGTCGCCGATATCCAAGGCAGGCTCTGGCGTAGGCATGTCCCCTATATTCACGGAGACCCTCCTCCCGTCCTGTTCCACGGCTACATCCACCGGGAGCAGGACCTTCTGACCATACCTGGCTAGGATATCTTTGGCCGTCTGCAGATTCTCGGAAGTAAGTTCGTCGGAGAGAACCTTCATGCTGGCCTCACCGATATCCACGTCTCTGGCGAACAGGTACGCATTCCCGACGAGTCCTACGAGGATGACAATGTCCGCCATGTTGTTGCCAAGCACGCGATCTATCATCTCGGAGACGTCGCCGAACTTGGTCCCTCCCAGGATGAACACACAGGGCCTGCGGGGGTGGCTGAAGATCGCGTTGAGCGCGAAGATTTCCTTGGTCATCAACCTGCCGGAGGCGGACGGAACCTTCACGGGGAATCCGACTAGCGAGCACTGGGACCTGTGGGCGGCCCCAAATGCGTCGCACACGTAGTAGTCTATCAGCGGTGCCAATCTCTCCACAATCTCACCCCTGGACTGCTTAAACATGTCGCCCTTAGCAGTCTCGCTGTCCAGGGATCTGACGTTACCCAAGAGGAGGATCTCCCCAATCTTCATCTCAGCGATTGCTCCGAGGGCTTCCTCGCCGATGACGTCATCCACATACCTGACGGGGATACCGAGATGCTTGGAGAGATGGTTCGCATGCTGGTTCAATGGAATAAAATCCCAGCTGCCCTTGCGGCTCTGATGAGCGAGTATGACGATCTTGGTCCTCTTCCCGAACAGTTCCCTGATCGTAGGAACAACCATCCTGATCCTGGCGTCGTTGACGATGCGAAGCGTTGTCTTGTCCAGGGGACAGTTGATGTCCACTCTCAGCAGGACGGTCTTGTTCCTGAAGTCGAAGTCCTCCAGCGTATTGAAATCCTTGGCTGCCATCCTCCTCACCCCTCGTCGGGAATCCCGAGGGAGACGTTCGTCTTCGCGATGGATGTCACGGCATCCTGCTCCATCTTACACATGGACCTGATGCAATCAATGTTTTCGGGGATGACGTTGGACTCTTGGTGGACCGCTTGGTAGAAATAAAGGGTGCTGCCAACGACCTTGATGCCGTCCTCCCAGACGACAATCTCATACATGTCGGAGCGGTCGCGGCCCAGGTCCCTGGCCATCTCCATGACCTGCGCGGTAGTCTTGATACCGTCCCTACTGCTGACCAGCCTGACGCGAGGGGCTCTCTTAAGGACTTCCACCACATTAGCGGTAGAAACCTCGGACCCCAGCTCCGCGACGACCGTGTGCACATGCATGAGTGTGGTGGACGCCTTCACCGCCATGGTGCTGATGTCCAGCCAGGGTATGATGCTCTGTACGTCGGGGCCGTGGTGAGTGGGGAGCTTGACGGAGGGCTCCAGGCCGTTGATAGGACCATTCTTACTGTCGCCGGGGTCCGCAGAGCGGCGGACGATGGTAACGAACGCCTTCTTGACCCTGAACTTCCTGTCGATAGGGCTGAGCGTCCTAAGCAGCCCGGTAGTGTTGCAGGAGACCACGCGGGAGAGCTGGGCGCCCCAAGACTCGGAGTAATTGGCGGTGGAGTTAAACGAGATGCCGGTGAGACTGTGCTCTTCCCCTCCCTGGAAAATCGCTTTAACGCCTGCGGCCTTGTATTGGTCCCTATAGTACTCACCCACATTACCGGGGGTACAGTCGACCACAATGTCGACCCTGGAATACATATCTCTCAGAGTCCCGGCGATCGGAACCCCGGCCTCCTTGAAGACCTCAACACTCTCGTCGGGGACGTATATGCTGTACCCCTTATCCAGCGCGGTCCTGGCCTCGAAGTTTGGCCTGGTCTTGGTAACCCCCACGAGCTCCATGTCATCCTGCTTGGCGACCGCAGAGGCCACCCTTTTGCCGATGGTTCCGTATCCGTTGACTGCGACCCTGACGTTTGCCATGATGTCTACCTATTAACACATTAGCTACGGTCCTAATAATGTTACGGACACCCATGGTTGCACCCACCCAGACGACTTACGTATGTATCGGAGCATCCCAACCAACGTTTATATCAATCAAGCAAGATGAACACTAGAATTCAAGTGTTATACAATTCTTCCAACGGAATTGGTGCGTAAACATGAATAGTGTTTCATTCTCTATGCTTGCATCACGATTATACTGATTGTTTATTTGGCCTTCTTCTCTCTGACCGAGATCGCCTTCACTGGTGCCAATCGTGTCAGGCTCAAAAGGATAATCAACAGCGGGAACGCCAAGCGGAGAAGGTCCTTGCTATACTCAAGAACTATGATAAGTTCCTCACCACCAATCTAATCGGTATCAACGTCGTGAACATAGCCTCGAGCACTCGTGACTGTCATGTTTGTCACCCTGTTCTGTGACCTCGGGAGCATCATCAACATCGTCATCGTGACTCGGATCTCTCTGACGTTTTACGAAATCAACTCCAAATTCACAGTCAATAAGAACCCCGATAGGTGGTATGTGAGGACTTATGGCGTCTTCGCCATCTTCCTAAAGATCATGTCCCCGGTGTCTTGGATGTTCGAGACTCATCAAGATCATAGGGAAGGAGGAGAACAGCGCCATGAGCGATGAAAAGTTGGAAGTGCTAATAGACGAGTGCGAGGACGACGGCAATCTCAAGGACACCGAGAGCGAGTTCATCAAGTCTGTTATCGAGTTCGATAACATCGAGGTCGGCGAGTTGTGCATTCCTAAGATAGACTTCACTATCCTGTCCAAGAACGCTTCCGCCGTGGAGCTCTCTGACCTCCTGACTAAGTTAGAGTTTTCGAGAATCCCAGTCTACAATGATAGCATAGACGACATCGTTGAGGTGGCTACTCCAAGGACTACTTCACTAGGGCCCATAAAGGCTTCCCCTGCCAGATCTCCGACATCATAAAGCCCGTCAAGTACATGCCGGAGAACATGAGAGCGTCCAACCTGCTGAACAACTCCAGAAGACCAAGATCCACATAGCCGTGGTTTTGAACTCATACGGCGGCACCATCGGGATTGTCACCACGGAGAAGACATTGGTTGTGAAGATCCGGAACAAGAGTGACGAAATCCAGAAGACATCATTACCAACGTGGACGAGTCCTTGACCATCAAGGATTCCGCCAGTGTCTAAGACCTCATGAACGCCTTCGGGAGGGACTTCGACCTCTAAGGATACAATGAATACACCGTCACTGATTTCCTGATGTACAGGTTCGGCCGCACCCTGTGGACGGCGACAAGGTCGTTTTATACGACACATCTTTCAAGGTACTCAATGTCGAAGCCACGGGGTCGAGGAGTGCAGGATCATGAACCACCATACCCCTCCAGAGGATTCAAGACCGAGATCTGTTATGAAAACCCAATCAGCTTCGCCTATTGAAACTAAGATGAAGCCGTAAAAACAATTTCGGCATCTACAGATCAGATGCCGTATTCTCTCCTATTAATAGGAACTACTGTCCTCAATCTCTTCAAAGTTGTACCTGTCTTTCTGGGACCAGATGCGGTAGGTCTTGATCCTGTTTTCCCGACCATGTGCCCACCACTCTTCAAGAGATTCAAGTAGCCGATCGAAAATGTCATCGCATATGGAAGAGCTATCAGACCCACCACAACAAATACCGCTGCGATTCGCATGGAAACATACATTAAGATTACGACCTCCATCACTAGTATAACAACGACTATCATTCCAAATACCATTATACTCCTCGCCTGTTGCTTCTTGTTACGCTCGTTATACATCATCAACAACACTTCTCATGCTTTTACCTCGGTTTCTGCTAATTTTTTGGATCATCTGATTCATATGTTTCATCCCACATAAACCCATAATAAGATTTGAATTCAGAAATCAAAGATACAACTTCGGTCTAACGACTATAACATTTGCTTCTACTGTGTCATCATCGTTTTATATTCTCTATTGTCGAGGTTTTAAAAGAATCAAGTCGATGTAGATTAAGATCTATTATAAAATAACTTACGTTTTCTCCTTCGAAGCGAAAACGTAGTTCTATTCCCGTGTCACTCATCTGCCTTAATCTTCAGGGAGTTCGTCTCTTCGTCTAAAATCTTGATTCCTTTGGCATACTCTCTCGGATCGAGTTTGCACTGACCTTCAGTTTGGAAGAGCTTGTTATGTTCCCAATGAGGTTAACAATTATCTCGTACGATACAAGAAACTTCCCGCACTAGTTCATGCTGATGAACGAAAACAGTCTATGTTTGAT
>CAZIJM010000090.1:0-6080 GCA_964539695.1 uncultured Methanomassiliicoccales archaeon
GCCGGTCTGATGACCGACTCAGTCCGTCACGTCTATCTAATTCTGCAATAGTGTTGCTCCGAAAGGGTCTTACGAGGGGGCCCTATGTCAACAACAGTTTTTACTTGGCATTGCATCCACACACCTCTAGACGGAGAGAACGGAGGGCGAGAGCGCATTGACTAGGACTTATGAAGAGATCAACGAAAGGATACGCTCTGGGAAGGCGGTGGTCATGACCGCCGAGGAGGTTGTGGACCTTGTGAGGGAGAAGGGTGTCAATAGGACGGCCAAGAAGGTTGACATTGTGACCACCGGTACGTTCGGGGCAATGTGTTCGTCCGGGGCGTTCATCAACATGGGCCATTCCGACCCGCCCATAAGGATGGCCGACATCAGGCTTAACAGTGTTGAGGCGTACGGAGGACTGGCCGCCGTAGACACTTACATTGGAGCCACTCAGCCCATCGACCCGCCTGGCAAAGGCTACGGTGGCGCTCATGTTATTGAGGACCTTATCTCTGGGAAGAGAATCCACCTGAAGGCCACTGGCCCTAATACAGACTGCTACGTAAGAAAGAGCATCGACACCTACGTCACCCTTAACGATCTGAACGAGGCCTACTTGTACAACCCCCGCAACCTCTATCAGAACTATGGAGTGGCCACCAACACCTCCCACAGGACCCTCTACACGTACATGGGCAAACTCCTGCCTAACATGAAGAACGCCACCTATAGCTCCGCGGGGGAGCTCTCCCCGCTTCTGAACGACCCGCACCTCGACACTATTGGCGTGGGCACTAGGATCTTCCTCGCCGGAGGAGAGGGGTACGTGATATGGCAGGGCACCCAATTCAGCACCGTCGCCGAGGAGGTCAACGGCGTTCCGGTTAAGGGATCCAGGACCCTGGCTCTCGTGGGCAACATGAAGGGCATGGACTCCAGGTTCCTCAGGGCGCTGGATATCACCGGGTACGGGATTTCCATCGCGTTGGGCATCGGCGTGCCCATCCCTATCATCAATGAGGATGTCATGCGCAGGTGCGCGGTGTCTAATGAGGAGATCTTCGCCGAGATGACCGACTACAGCTTGCCCTCCAACAGGACGTGCATGCAGAGATATAGCTACGCGGAGCTGCGCTCTGGCAAGGTCGAGTATCAGGGGAAGAGCGTCAGGACGTCCTCGCTATCGTCGCTGGCGGGCGCCAGGAAGGTGGCGGATACCTTAAGGGACTGGATCGAGCATGGTGAGTTTCTACTGAACCGGCCCAGCTTCATGCTGCCCTGCGAGGGGAGAGTCAAGCCCCTGATCGAGAGGAGCGAGTGACATGGAAAGAAAGCTCAAGATAGATTTCGACGATAACAACGTGCTCGAGTCTGTTATGTATATCTTCGTATCTGAATTTAACCTCAGGCCCAACGTCCTGAGGGTTGACATCGGCGGCGATGGTAGCGGCTTCATGTTGGTCAGCGTCGTGGGACAGAAAGAGGACATCCTCAGGGGGGTCATACGCATCCGCGATATGGGCTACCAGGTCAGGGAGCTCAACGGCCACATCTTCCACGACTACGACAGGTGCTGGGACTGCGGCGCCTGCGTCTCGCTTTGCCCCACCGGGTCAATCTACTACGAGAAGGAGATCATGAAGGTGAGGCTGAACACCGACACCTGTATCGCTTGCGGTGCATGCATCGACGCATGCTCGGTCAAGGCTATCCAGCTAGAGCTATGAGATTCCGACTCCAGTACAGAGAGACCGTTGTTTCTGTCCTCTGCGATGACGGCCTCCGCCACACTGCCTTCGACGCTTTGCTGGAGGCTAGGGAAGCCATTGAGGCGAAGATCGTGGAGGACCCGTTCTTCGGTATCACGTACGACCCCTACTCGTCCTCGCCAGGTGATCCAGAGGTCATTAGGAGAATGTGCGGCGCCTCGGAAACCGCGGGCGTGGGCCCCATGGCTGGGGTCGCCGGAGCTGTGGCTAACCACATGGCGAACAGGCTCATTGAGGCAGGGTCCTCCGTCGCGGTAGTGGAGAACGGAGGTGATATAGCTCTGATGTCCCCCGAGCCAATTCTCGTAGGGATATATGCTAACCACCTCATCCTAAGAGACCTGGCGTTCTCGGTTTTGTCCCCCACCGTGGTCGGGATCTGCTCCTCATCGCGTACCGTCGGGCCGTCTGTGTCTTTCGGGGTCAGCAGTATAAGTACGGTTTTCTCGGACGACGTCGTCCTGGCCGACTGTTGCGCTACCGCCCTCGGGAACTTGGTAAAGGGGCCCGAGGTCTTGGAGTCAGCAGTGGAACGCATAGGTACCCTCCATGGGGTGAGAGGGTGCATGGCATGCTGCGGCAACAGTGTCGGAATGTTCGGTGCCCTACCGGTGATCGTGCCTACGGATTGCTCGACATTAGTACCAGAAAACAGGGATGGATGAACTCGGGCCGCGCCTGAAGATGCATCCAGCCGTCCTGACACCAATCTATAAAAGTAGTAGTTGATACAGTCCGTATGGACTTATGCGACAAAGATGTTGTATCTATTAGGGACCTCAGCAAGGATCAGATAAAGGGTATACTGGACCTTTCAGAGAAAATGGTGCCCTACGCCATGGGCGAGAAGACGAAGCGCGCCCTGGATGGGAGGATACTCGGCAACCTCTTCTTCGAGCCCTCCACCCGCACCAAGCTGTCCTTCGAGAGTGCCGCGTACAGGCTAGGATGCGATGTCATAGACGTGTCGGAGATGTCCATGACGTCTATCTCCAAGGGCGAGACCTTGGCGGACACCATCAGGATGGTGGACGCTTACTGCGATCTTATAGTCCTAAGACATCCATACGAGGGGGCCGCTAGGCTGGCCGCCAACTGCTCCATCAACCCAGTCATCAACGCCGGTGACGGCGCCGGATCTCACCCCACCCAGACACTTCTGGACCTCTTCACCATGAAGGAGGCCAAAGGGACCCTGGAAGGGCTCAATATCGTCCTGGTCGGAGACTTGAAATACGGGAGGACAGTTTATTCCCTGGCTGACGCGCTCACTGTGTTTGGCGCCAAGCTCACGTTGGTCGCCCCCGAGAGCCTCCAGATGCCGGCGGATATTGTCATGCACTTGGAGAGCAAGGGATGCCACCCGGTAAAGACAGCTGACCTGAATGATGTCATCGATCAAGCCGACGTGCTCTACGTCACCAGGATTCAGAAGGAGAGGTTCCCAGATCCCACCGAGTACAATAAGGTTGCCGGGACGTACAGGATCGACAATGCCATTCTCAGGGAGGCCAAGAGCGACCTTATCGTCATGCATCCACTGCCCAGGGTGGACGAGATCGCTCAGGAGGTCGATTCCACGCTCCACGCCAGGTACTTCAGGCAGGCATTCAACGGAGTCCCCGTCAGGATGGCTCTCCTCTGTGCCATTCTCGGAGGTGAAATAGATGGCTGACGGAACCATCAAGGAGATCAAGCTGGCCCCCATTAGAAATGGCACTGTGATCGACCACATTACATGCGGACAGGCCCTCAACGTTATGAAGATCCTGGGTGTGAATGAGAACAACATAGACTCGTCCATTAGCATCGGCATGCACGTGATCTCCACCAAGACTACGGAGTGGAAGGATATCATCAAGATTGAAGACAGGGAGTTGGATTCCAAGACCGTTGACAAGATCGCCCTCATCGCGCCCGACGCGACAATCTCCATCATCCGCGACTTCTACGTCGCCGAGAAGTACACCGTCAGGCTGGAGGACTACGTCGTGGGGCTAGCCAGGTGCAGCAACCCCAACTGTATCACTAACCGCGGGGAGCCCGTCAGCCCGGAGTTCAGTGTTATCAACAGGCACCCGCCAAAGCTCAGGTGTTGCTACTGCGACAGGATCCTGATGAACATCTCCGACAACCTGCTGTGATCAGGATGAGGGTCCTGCTGATAGCCGGCATGCCAGGCGCTGGCAAGGAGGAACTCTTGAGTGTGGCTTGTCACATGGGCCTCCACTTCTTCAGGATGGGGGACATTGTCAGGGAGTACCATGCCGCATCCAACACGGACATGCCCGTCGGAGTCTTTGCCAGCTCCCAGCGCGAGGAGTTCGGCGGTGACGTGTGGGCCCGGCGTGCCCTCGAGCGCATGCACGGAGACGTGTTCCTGGTAGACGGTTGCAGGAGCATGGACGAGGTCCACTCCTACCGCGGTCTTAGTGATGATGTGCTGATAGTTGGGATTTATGCCTCGCCATCGGCGCGCTATGAGAGGCTCGTGAGGAGGGGACGCGAGGACGCTCCCAAAAACATCGAGGAGTTCGAGGCCCGGGACTCTAGAGAGATGAGTTGGGGGCTCTCTGACCTACTGGCGCTGGCTGATGTGATGATCCCCAACGACACAGACCTGGAGACGTTCCATGACAAGGCGAGAAAGGTCCTAGAGGGACTGATATGAGGTTTACCACCGTTCGCCTCTGCGGCGGGAAGTCCTTCATGGCCATCTCCTCCGATGAGATGGACTTGAACATGGAGGAGGCCGCGAAGAAATTGGAGACCATGGGCATCACGATCACCCATAGGGACGACATGATGCTGGTCTTCACCTGGAACGGCATGGAGACTACCCTCTATCCTCAGGGCAAGATCATGTTCTTCCCTTTGGAGGACAAGCACCTCTGCATCAAGTATGCCATGAAGATCCTTAAATCGCTCGAGTGACCTCCATACGTACGCTTTTTTCTCAATGTGCGCATTATAGCACCATGGAATTGTTCTACCTCACAGTGGCCAGGTAATTCTGTTGGCAGCGCTGTCCATAGGCCTACAAGCTTCAATGCCTCATCAGGAACAGCACTGTTGCGTCGTTCCTCGTGGGCTCCTTCATTGGCATATTCTCCTCTATCAACACGTTCTTTCTATTGACGATATTCACCATTGCTGGGTTCATCGACACTATGAAGGACTTCAACAAGAAGGCCAAGGAAGGCTTCCAGGAGGATAAACGTGAGGAGCGCACTAGAAGAACGTTCTCGGAATGGGACTGTCACCCTGTATCGTCGTGGTGCTTAAATCTGTCGCCTCCTGGACCCGATGACGTTCGCCGCGCTATTTGTCTCCATGATCACCGTAGCCGGAGCGAATACCATCGTCAGCAAGATTGAGGTCAGAGACAGGACCGTGTACATGATCATCAATTTCCAAATGGTCGAGCTTGGGGTGAACGGAGACGTGTCCAAATTCAAAATCGCCATCTCAACAGTTGTAGCCTTGCTGGTAGCCGTCCTGAGGTGGTTCATCCTCACGAAGTTCCTGGACTGGCTGCTGCTGATTCCGTTCGTCATAGGTGTCGTTGGCAATCTCTTAGATAACGTCTTCGGGACCGTCCTGAAGAATCCTGGGTACATTTTAGAGTACACGAACAACTGCTTCATGGCCCTAATCAGCAGGCTGCTGAGAGTTCACCGTATACTATCTCTCTTTACACGATTCAAGGTTAAAATTTGAATAATAAGGAATTCAGTTGGGTTGATTTATGGCATGTGAATTCTACGACGTAAAGGCGTTCATCTAATATTTGAGGGTAATAAAATTTTGAAAAAGTGCAGCATTACCAAAGATGTAAACTTTCAAGAAACATGCCGCATCTCGTACAATCAATAGGGTAGATAACACTAGCGCAGAGAGTTAAACATACTTCGGTGAGGATTCGAATAGGTTCGTCAACATCCTCACCGGAATTTAGAGTTCATGTTTCTATACAAGCCCGAGGATCAGGGGACCATCATGATTGTCCAGTCATGGAAGATTTGTATCTGATCATATATGTAGAACGCCGAATGTACTAGTGCCCCGCACGCGGGGCACTCTGTAAGGTGAACCAATATGAGAGAAAGTTCCACTCGCACACCAGGTGTTCGATAAAGGCAACCGTCATAGAGGCCCGCATCCCGAAGCTCAGATGTGAGATCTGCGACGAATATTCGCAGATACTTGTCCTATGGGCTAGGCCACACGTATTGTACATGAAGATTTTGGAAAGGGAATTCTTCACGCTGCTCGACAATTCCGTGAACAAGACCGCTGAACTATGCAGGATCAGGCCGTGTG
>CAZIJM010000091.1:0-6077 GCA_964539695.1 uncultured Methanomassiliicoccales archaeon
ACAATTAATTCATAAAATCATCATTCAACGAATCGAGTATACTGAATCGTGCCGGTAAATTATGCAATAGTGTTCGCGATTCTCAGTGTTAACCAGATTCCAATTCATTTTTATCACCACATTGTGAACGGAGTCCGTTTATAATCACAGTTTCATCCAGTTGACAATACTGAGTTCGTGCGCGAACTTGATATCGGTTAATTGTACAGTAAAATAATCACACCCCTATAACAAGAAAACAGGGTAAGCGGTTTCGGGAAAGAAATTCAGAGGGTACCTTCTTTCGCCTTCTTCTGGACCCTCTTCATACGAGCCTTGGCATCGAAACCAGTCGCCTTTTTGGCGAACTCGTTCAGACGCCTCTTACTGTCGAGGATGGCCTCGTTGTCGGCGGAACAGCCCTCCTTGTTGACAGTGGCGATGTCTAGCTTGTCTTTGGCGATCACTCTGACCTCTATTCTTTCGAGCACCCCGTAGGACGACACAAGCAGGTCGCCTTCCCTAGTCACGTTGCCGAAGACCTGTGCCATTATCTGTTCCAAGAGGTCGCCCTCGATATTCTCGAACCAGCCTCTTTTGATGTCGTACTCCACGGTATCACATCCTTAAAATCAAATCATTTTCGAAGTCACGGTCCAGGTCGGCCGGGGACCCTAGAACGGTCTCGGATTCCATATAAGCCTCCCATCTTCCCCTGCATTCGCAGTCTACGTCCAGGTCGGACACGTCCTGCGTGTAGCTGAACCTTTCCACAGCGTTGAGGGCCCTGCGGTCACACTCGCCACAGTTGTGGACGCCCCTCATAGCACCTCCCCCCGAGGGTGAAGACATAAGCCTTGCATCGATAGTACCAGACAGCCTCTTAAGCACCTCGATGAGCGACCAGATCCACGGGGACCTAAACTCGCCCCTTTTCCAGAGACGTTCCACGTAGGTGGCTCTCTGGACATTCAGGGGGTTGATCGAGATCTCATCGGAGAACGGGTCTGCAAATTTAGCGGATTTTACAGTATCCTCGATGGCCATCCTCTCCGTCATGAAAGGAGGTTTCAGTAGGAGGTATGTCCTAACCGACTTGCCGAAGGTTTTGATCAGCTCCCCGGCTCTGCGGATGTCTTCCGGTGTGAAGCCCTTGCGGACAGATGTCTCCAGGACGGCCGGGTTAGAACTCTCTAAGCCTAGCGCAATGGTCGCGGTTGCCGGTACGTCCGCTAGCGCTTCGGGTATCACAAACTCCGGACGGCTTTCGAACAGGATGCGCTCGCATCCGGAGAACGCCTCGAAGATGCATTTTCTGACCTGAGAGGGCACCTCGTTGTCATCCAGGAAACTACCAGAGGTGTAGATCTTCACGAAGGGTTCGCCCTTGTACCTTCCGAGGGCCTGCTCCAGCTGTTCGAGCAGGTCCTCCTCGGTCACACTGTTTATAGAAGCCTCGCGGTACCCGCACATGGTGCAGCCTCCGCTCTTGACCCAGCAGCAGCCGTTAGTGCGCATGATCACGACCATTGCTCTAACTTTCCGGCCGTTCGACATGTCGTCCTCCTTCCACAGCGTCTCTAGCTGCCTCGGCGATCTTCTGTTCTTCATTAGTCCTTGTTATCCTGGAAAGGGATTTAACCCTTCACTCCGCCCGTTAACACCGAACATCCGCGGAATGGCATGGGATGCAGATGTATCAGATACCTACAACTCTATATATGGGCGGGTCGTGTACGTGCATGCATATACCCCAACTGTTTTTAAGTCCATGGCATACGGGATGGCAGGTAAGCCAAATGGCAAGGAGAATCGTAATCATCGGATCGGGGGCGGCTGGGATGTCCGCTGCCTCCGCCGCCAGGAGGGCTTCGGCGGACGCGAAGATAACCGTGTTCACCGAGGATGAGGACGTCGCATACTCGCCCTGCGCTATTCCTTGGGGGATTGAAGGAAGGATCGGATGGGACGAGATCGTAATGCACAGACCGGAATTCTACTCTCGGGAACGCGGCATCGACGTCATCACCCGCACCACAGTCGAGTCCGTGGACAGCGAAGTCAAGACCGTCACGATCGGCGAGACGACGTACTCCTATGATGCACTGGTCATCGCCACTGGCGGGAGAGTCTTCGTACCGCCGGTCGAGGGCGTCGATCTTGGAAACGTCTTCGTGGTCAAGACCGTGAGGGATGGGAAGGCTATCCAGTCCGCCCTTAAAGGCGTGGACAGTGTCGTCATCGGAGGCGCCGGAATCATTGGGCTTGAGCTGGCAGTCTCTCTGAGGTCCATGGGGAAGGACGTCACAATCATTGAGATGATGGATCAGGTCATCCCCCGCATCGCTGACAAGGACATGGCGGACGATATCCAGACTCACCTCGAGGATATGGGCATCAGATTCATCATGAAGGCCCCCATCCAGGCCGTCAACGGCACGGGAAAGGTAGAGAGCGTCACCGCTGCCGGGATAGAATACCCCTGCAGCCTGATGATCTTCGCCACCGGAGTCCGCGCCAACTTGGACATCCCTCAGGCTCTAAGCCTCGACGTCGGCTAGCTCGGTGCACTCGTCGCCTCCCCTACCCTCAACGTGTACAAAAGGGGCAGGTTGGTCCCGGATATCTACGTCGCCGGGGACGTTATGCAGTGTGAGTCCGCGGTCATGCCCGGGCCCACCATGAGCCAGCTAGGGTCTACCGCGGTCAAACAGGGGCAGGTCGCCGGCAATAATGCGGCCGGAGGGCCGAAGATGTTGTTTGGACCTGTGGCGAGTCCCTGGGTCAGCGTCATTGGCGAGAAGCAGATCGCCGGTACCGGATTGTCCGCCGGGCTCGCATCATGGTACGGCATCGACACCGTCTCCGGTGAGGCGTCCGGGCTCACCCGTGCCAGGTACTACCCCGGTGGGAAGGAGCTGAGGGTGAAAGTCCTGGCCGATAGGACTACTCACAGGATTATCGGGGCCCAAATCATCGCTGGTGAGGAGGCCACAGGCCGCATCGACTGGCTCACATCAGCAATCATCAACGGAGTGACCACCGAAGACTTCCTCGTGCGCTCTGAAAACGCCTACTGCCCGCCTATGTCCATGGTGAAGAACGTGGTCATTTCGGCGGTGGAGGACCTCTGCAGGCGCTTGTGATCCGATGAAATACGAGGAGTATAAAGACCTGTACAACAGCCTCCGCACCGCGGAGGACGTGGAAAGGCTGTCCTCATAGTACGACCCTAGGATGCTGGATAGCCTGTTCACGCAGAAGACCACCAGGGATGTCAAGAAGCGTTTCTACATGGTCAAGCAGAATTCCAAGAAAATGCTGAACGATTGGCGCAAGGGAACATCCATCATGGGCCTCTCCAGGAAATATAAGTTTCCGCCGATCCTGACGGCCATGTTCATCTTCTTGGAGGACGGGGCATCTAAGAAGGAGTTCTGGAGCTACATCCGTGACCCAGGTCTCCTTGAATCGGAGGAAACGGCGGATGAGGTCAGGGAGGCCGTGGAGAAGGACATCGTCTACTCTCCGGCCGCCAATGACCGCCAGAAGGAGCGCGGCATCTGGGGCGAAAACCTGCTCCACCAGTGGTTGGATGGCCAAGGAGTCACCTATAAGACCGAAAACGACCTGAGGGGTACCGAGTTCACTAAGACCCCCGATTGCCTGTTGGACGAGCCAGTAGAGTACGAGGGGCACACCATTTACTGGGTCGAGAGCAAAGCCTCTTTCGGGGACAACACTGAGTTCATGTTCAATGCCAGGAAGCAGCTCATGCCCTATACAAAGCTGTTCGGGCCCGGCCTCGTAATCTATTGGGTCGGTTGCCTGGACGATTTGAAGTGCTCGGAGGA
The DNA here is from genome assembly GCA_964539695.1 of uncultured Methanomassiliicoccales archaeon. Lineage (GTDB taxonomy): Archaea > Thermoplasmatota > Thermoplasmata > Methanomassiliicoccales > Methanomethylophilaceae > Methanoprimaticola. The sequence continues at coordinate 3,834 of CAZIJM010000091.1, forward strand.
TGTCTATGTCTGCGACATCTCAGTTATGAACAAGAGCATCAGGAAGTACAGCTCCGAGGAACTTAGTGAGCTTTCGCCCGCTGTCAGATGATCTCGGGAAGTGTTTCCCGTCTATCGACCCCTGTAAATTCCTTGCGCTGACGCCTAGTTGGAGGACCTGCCCTTGGCCGAATGCAGTTTCGAGAGCCCTCGGTTTATTGGTTCTCCTGACGGAGCTCCCCGAGCGTGGCGACCCTTTCGGCGAAGGCGTCGTGCTTGTGGATGGACTCCTCGGAGTCGCTGATGACATCTACTTCCACCTCGTCGGGGAGATCGGCGTACCTTTTGACGATTCTGTCCAAAATGTCCCTCACCACGTCCTCCACGAACTTGGTGTTCTTGTGGGCGTTGATAACAACCTGCCCCTCGTCGGGCCTTTTAAGTAGCTCGAAGGTAGGAGACGAGAAGGAGTCCTGAGCAATGTCTATGAGCTCGTCAGCCTCGATGGTCACGTCCTCGGGTATGGTCATAACGATTGTAACCACGTTCCTCTGGTTGTGTGATATGACCGGCATATCACCCTCATACTCCAGCATCTCGGTAACGGTCTGCTGGGCGCAAGGACACGCGGTCATCCCGGTGACCTTGATGCCGACTGTCTTAGTCAGGGTACCGCCGCGGACGATGTGGCCTCCGGCCAAGAGCGTGAACATCTCGAAGGTGTCCTTCCCCAGCGGAGTTTTGGAGCCACGAAAGTACTCAGAGGATATGCTCACGTCTGCCGTGGTGGCGTATTCGTGGTGCTCCAGAAGCTTCTTGCAGATATCTGCCGCCATGTTTTCGATGGCGGTGATGGGATTCCGCATGCTCTTTTCCACAACCTTGTTGAGGACCTCCACGTTCCTGGACATGTGGGACCCCTTCTGCTCTGCAGGAAGGTCCACAAAAATGTCTATAGAGCAATTAAGCGCATTATTGAGAGCCCCGTCGATTCCCTCCCTGTGCACAAGGACGGGTTTGCGAATACCTTTCATACCGACGCGGGTGAGCTTGTATCCGGCATCGCCTTTGCCGTATTGCAGGTCACATTTCAAAGCCATGAGCCTACAATCACGAAATCAACTTAAAGAAGATATATCTACAACTATTTCGGTAAGACGATATGTACTGTGGAGTCGACGAAGCGGGGAGGGGGTCTGTCATGGGGCCCTTGGTTGTGGGCACAGTCTCAGTGGAGACGGACAAGGTCCTCGTGTCCATCGGTGTAAAGGATTCGAAGAAGCTCACATCCAGGAGGCGCGAGGCCGTGTACGAGGAGATCGTCGCTGTGGCGGACTGGGACGTTGTTGTGGCGACCGCCACGGACGTCGACACGCGTAGAAAGACCATGTCTCTCAACGATGTGGAGCTCCGCATGTTCGCCGAAGGAGTCTCCAAGTACGGCAAAACCACGGTTTACGTCGACTGCCCGGACGTTAATGAGATGGCGTTCTCTCAACGTCTGGGCGCTTTAATTCCGGATTCAACAATTATAGCAAAACATAAAGCGGATGACACATACCCTGTGGTGTCGGCTGCTTCGATCGTAGCGAAAGTCACGAGAGACAGGATGATGGACGAGATCCGCGTCGAGTTCGGCATGAATATCGGGAGCGGATATCCCAGTGACCACTACACGATGGACTTCATCGCGGATTGGATTAAGGAGAACGGGAGGGCACCGAAGCACGTCCGCTGCTCTTGGGAGCCCGTCAGACAGATGCTGTCTTCGAGAACGAACACGAAGATCAGCGACTGGTGAATCATATGAGCATACAACAGGAGATTTAGGATGTCATCAACAAGTTCCATAGGAAGATGGAGAAGGACGAGAACCTCAGGAAAGATGTGGAGCCCCTGTCTAAGAGTTTTAACCTCGATCTCGGCACGGAATCCTACAGCCTTAAGCTGAAGGACGCCAAGATATATTACTTCGAGCCTGGACTGTTGGAGGATGCGGACGTCACCGTCATGACAACTCCGGAGAACCTTCGCGGGCTGATTGACGGGACCCTCAGGCCGATGCGTGCCTACGTCCTCAAGAAGATTGCTGTCAAGGGTAAAATCGATGATCTAATGTTCCTCAAGAAACTCTTCTGAACCTATACGGGACTGGGGATTAATCTTCGGTCCCATTAATTATAAATATCAATCCAATATAAAGGCGTTGTAGCGAGGTGGGGTAGCCAGGATATCCCGTCGGGCTCATAACCCGGAGACCGGTCG
>CAZIJM010000092.1:0-6020 GCA_964539695.1 uncultured Methanomassiliicoccales archaeon
GTAACAGATTCCTGTACTCGTTCCACGATGTGAGGATTGCCCGCTCTGAGGAGCGAAATTAGACAAAATCGAGCGGAAGACTAGTGGATTGACTGTCAGTCTCCCACTTGATTCCCTATCCTTCAACAGCGACAAGACCTGCCCAAGCTGTTCCAAGATGGCCTTGTCAGGGAGATGCATGTGTCGAAGCTGGTGCCTGATTAGGGAGAAATGCTAGACGAGGGCGCGTTGGAATTCTGAAACATATTCGGGATCAGCTGGATGTGCCATGTAGCGGAGTCCCTAGGAGTCAGGATGGACGTGCTGTTCAGGGATTTCACCGACGAGGAAAGGACATAATCTGCTGGTTTGGAGGTCACGAAACTGGTGGCGATAGAGCTAGCCACTGGAAGGTATTCGGTCTGAACTGCATCTACCGTAACGCTTACAGGACAGGGAAAAGGTGCCGAACAACGCGAGCACTGAGAAGGGAATCTAGAGGGTGGAGAGGTGCTTGATCATCAGGTCCTACGAGGAGTGCAAAGGACCCGCCTCTGTGCCGTGGCTCGGTCGACGCGGTTGAACGTGATGGATTTGGCTGAGGCCACCGCTATGACTCTTAGCGCCCTGATAGAGTGGATCACAGCCGTCCTGGGCACGGTGCCGGGGATATGCGCCTGATGGCTGAGAGTATCTGCAGTCAGTTCCTCGCTTCCAAGAAGAGACTGATAGACCTCGGCCTAGACTATCTGTCGTTAGACAGGGCTGGTTCAACGCTCTCCGCTGGCGAAAGGTAGAGGGCGTAGCTGGCCAGAGCGGTCAGGAACCGCACCATTAATATGCTATACGTGCTGAACGAGCTGTCGATTGGACTGCACAGATCCAACCTGGATAGCATGATGGATATAGTAGAGGACCTGGTCCGACACGGTAATTCTATGGTGCCTGTGGATCACGACACCAGGATCTTGAGGAGGGCGAATTGGCTCATCGATATAGGTCTCGACGCAGAGAGGAGTGGGAGCGCAGTGGTGTCCCGGGCACCGTTGTGCAGGTCTTTGCCGATATGAGGTTGGTCATTGGCTCTTCCTGAAGGGCGACAAGCGCGCGGTCGTCTGCCTGCCGGCGCCGGAGGATGGGGACTTCTTCCTTGGGTAGATTAGGATGTCCACCGGTCATATCCATCGTGCATTTCCTGGAGGTCGGAATATTCAAGGGGAGGATAACCGTGGTCACCGGGATCTCCGGTTCCGGAAAAAGTACGATGGTTTTAAAAAATCTGGTGCCGGCCCTGAGGACCATGATCTCCAGCGCACCGCTTCCCTCTCATGTGAAGTCTATGGACGCCAGATGTGTTAGGAAGATTAACGTCATCGACATCATACCCATCGGGACCAACGTGCGCTTTATCGTCGCTACATACAGTGGTGTCTGGATAACCTGCGCAGGATGTTCACCAGGGTTGTAGATGTTAAGGCCAAATGGTATAGCGCCGGGACTTCTTCTACAATATCGGGCGCCTGATGTTCCCCGAATACGACGGTACTGGGTAGATCACACTGGACGTGCAGTTCTTTCTGGATATGAACATCGTTTGCTTCGTTTGTTGAGGGTCGAAGTATTCCCGAGACGCTTGTAGCTTCAAGTACGGATCCAGGGGTTCTGACTCCCCGCGTTCTCTGCTGGAGCCGATGTCGATGACAGTGAACGACGTCCTGACCACTCTGGAGGTACAAAGACTGCTAGTCGCCTTGGTACGCTGTCAGATCTGGACCTCAGTTACTTGACCGTGGGGAGGTCATGCCGGCGTTTTCCGAAGGGGAGGCACAGAGGCTGAAACTAGCATCCGAGATAGGCAGGGCATAGAACGGCACACTCTTCGTGTTCGACAAGTTTACAGTAGGCCTGCATTCGAGGGATGTCGAGACTCTCCTCAGCGTATTCTAGTGCCTGTTGGACGACGAGACGACCATAGTGATCATCGAGCACGAACTAGATTTGATATTTAACGCGAACAGGGTGATTAATATGGACACGGGTGGAAGGAAGTTTGGATGGAAAATTGTTTCTTAGACACGGTGACCCATATTATTTCGAACAACGTCAGCGTCACAGGCTGTTATTTGAAGGAGCCTCTGAGGGAACTGTTCACGCTAAATACTCATGAGTAGATGGAGGAACCATGGCGAAACTCACACCCGAAATTATCGAGCAGATGAAGAAGCAAAAGGTCTATTCACTGGCCACCGCCTCCAGGAACGGCGTCCCGAACGTCGTGCCTGTGGGCATGCTCATGGCCAAGGAGGACGGCACCGTCTGGATCATCGACAACTACTTCAGGAAGACCATTGCAAACATATATGAGAACCCCGTTGCAGCGTTCTACGTCTGGAACCCAGAGAGCACCGAGTCCTGGCAGATCAAGGGCACCTTGCAGGTGGAGGACTCTGGTACTGATTACGAGGCCGCTAAGGCGTTCGCACACTCTATCAAGGAGATCTTTCCCGCGAAGCACCTAGTCAAGATGACCGTCACTGATGTCTACTACGTCACCCCCGGCGATCATGCCGGCAGTCTGTTGAGTGATTCATGAAACTTCCCTGCGGGGATTTCCCCTGCGATCACCCACTATTCACATATTCACATCATTATAAATCAGGAGGGTCTGTCCGCACGCGTGTGCAAATGAGTCGAGGGAGAGAAGTATTCGGGAGGAGACCTCAGTTTTCCTCCGGAGGTTTTATCACAGTGGTGGCTGCAGCCATGATCGCTGCTATCGGCACTAGTATGAAGGAGGTTATGTTCTGGCTCTCAGAGTAGAAAAACGCACTTAGCGCGAGTCCCATCATCGCTCCGATGATGATGGCCTGCTTGGTGGCAGTTTTCATCTTACTCCACCTTCCTTCCGACGGTCTCTTCGGCAGCGTCAACCATCTTGTCGACGATTTCCCTAGCACCACCCACGTAGTTGGCGGCGTCCATGGTATCACAAATCTCCTGCTCGGTCAAGACCTCCTTCAGGTCCTCTCTTTCCAATAGTACGTCCCTAAGGTGCCTCCCGGTGTCCTCGGCTATCATTGCTGAACTGCGGATGATCTCATGGGCGTCCTGTCTACCGATGCCTTTTTCGGTGAGCTTCATCATCAGGGGTTCGGCCATAACGAGGCCACGGGACAACTCGATGACCTCCAGCATCCTGTCGCGGTGAACCTCTAGGCCCTTGAAAACCCAGGTCATCTTTCTCAGGATTTCGTCCAGAAGGATGAACATATGGGGCAGGGTGAACCTTTCGGTTGAGGAGTTGGACAGATCTCTCTCGTGCCAGAGCACCTGGCTCTCGAAGGTGGGGGCGACGAACCCGCGGATGACGCGGGCAAGGCCACAGACGTTCTCGGAGTTTATAGGGTTCCTCTTCTGGGCCATGGTGGACGACCCGACCTGCTTTTCCGCGTCGAAGTACTCGGAGGCTTCTCCGATCTCGGACCTTTGTAGGTTCCTGATCTCCGTGCCGTATCTCTCAAGGGAGGTGGCGATGTTGGCCATGATGCAAATGCACTCAGTGTACCTGTCCCGTCCGACAACCTGCGTCGCCGCGGGTTCGTAAGTGAGCTCCAGATCTCTCATGATTTTTTTCTGAATCTCGAAGAAGTTCCTACCTAGGGCGGCCCCGGTACCGACGGCACCAGCCATCTTGCCGGCGCAGATTCTGGGCATGGCCTCGATTATCCTCTCCCTGTGCCTAAGCATCTCGGCGATGTACCCAGCGATCTTGAACCCGAAGGTAATCGGGATCGCGAACTGGGCGTGGGTCCTGCCAATCTCGAGGGTGTCTCTCTCCCTTTTAGCGATGGCGACCATTGTCATAATCATGTCGTCCACGTCCTCCATGATGATCTCCAGTGCGGCCTTCATCTGTAGAGCAGTGGCAGTGTCGATGATGTCGTTAGAGGTAGCCCCCAAATGCACGTATTTGCCGGCATCCCCCTTGCACTTCTCGGTCATGGCCTTGACCATGGCCATGAGGTCATGCCTAGTGTCCTTCTCGATTTCTTTGATCCTATCGACGCTGACGATGTCGAGACTCGCGATCCTAGTGATCTCATCAGCGGCCTCCCGGGGGATGGTCCCCAGGGATGCATGGGCGCGGGCCAGCGCAGCCTCGACTTGCATCTGGTAACGGATGCGGCTCTCCTCGCTGAACACGGCTTTCATGTCAGTACGGCCGTAGCGGTAGTCAAGAGGACAGACGTTGCTCATGTGAATCGATTCGACGGATTGATTGTCCATATTAATAGGGTTGGGTGACTCGACCCGGTGCCGAAGGTATGCGGTCGTATGTGTCCGGCGAGAGGGACGCCACAACTGTTTTCATCCGCGAACGAATAAGGGTTCCATAGGGAAGGGTCTTCTCAGATGCAGAAGACACGGACCTCCGTTTCATAATAATTTAGGTGTATGCGTAATAACATGTAGAAAGCATTATAAGGAAGGGGTCGATAGCCGTTCACACAAGTGGGTCATGCTTTAATCATGACCGCGTCGAATGTTTGAGTGTGGATTTATGGAAGGTTTTGTGGAGGAAGTTCAGCAGCAGGATTCTCAGGAAGAACAGCAGGCAGCACAGGTTACAGAGGAAACGATGGAAGCCGTCCCCGCTGTTGAGGAGACTACTGAGCAGCTTGTGGGGGCTGCGGAGGATGTCGTTTCCGAAGAAATCATAGTGGCCCTTGAGGAGAAGCGCGACATTGTCAACGAGGATGCTGAGAGGCACAGGAAGCTCAGGGACGAGCTCAACAACCAGACCAAGGAGTGGAAAGCCAAAAGGGACGCCCTTAATGCTCAGGTCAGGGAATTTGTCGACGAGGCAGGCAAGTGTAGGGAGGAGCGCGACTCACTCAACCAGAAAGTAAGGGAGACGAAGGAGCTTAGGGACGAGTGGAACCAGAAAGTCACCGTTCTGAAGGAGCAGCTCGCCCCCTTCAGGAATGAGAAATCCGACGAAAAGAACGAAGTTCCCGTCAAACAGCTGAAGAAGCAGCTCCAGGATCTTGAGTACACCCAAATGACCAAGCCCCTCGGAAAGGACAAGGAGAACGAGATCATCAAGCAGATCTCCGTCCTCGCCAAGCAGATCGAGGAGAGGGAGAAAATCTACGAGCAGAATGACGAGGTCAAGAATTTGGTCCAGCAGCTCAGGGATGCCAAGGCCGAGGCCGAGGTCTATCACCACCAGGTCTCTGAGTACGCCGAGAAGGCTCAGGCCGCCCACGACAAGATGATTGGCTTCTACGAGCAGGCCGACAGGCTCAGAAAGGAGGCCGACGCCGCACAGGCTAAGTTCGTCGAGTGTAAGCAGGCCGCCGACGAGGAGCATAAGAAGCACATCGAGCAGATCAAGTTTGTCCACGAGATGGACAGGGATGCTTCCAGCTTCCGCAACAAGAAGAATTCAGTCCGCAAGAAGAAGTCGGACACCGAAGGCAAAAAGGAGGCTAAGGAGATCTTTGAGCGCTTCAAGGCTGGAGACAAGCTCTCTACTGAGGACCTTATGGCTCTTCAGAAGTCTGGGTATCTCTGATATAAACCCGGGGGCTGGCGTGCCCGGCCCCCATTCGATGTAAATATATCACCTTTATCGATTACGCGAACATTCTTCAAAAAGCTCTTAAATTACTACCCACACGGATAGATTTTTAAGGAATAACGAGCACGTAGTCTTTGACGTTCATTGTCCCAACGACCATTAGGTTGTCACGGATTGCACCTTATCGTTGCCACCTGGCCCCACGGATATGGATTTTCTGCTCTCCATTGCTGATAGGAAGTCGGAGAAGTAGTATTCTACGTGTGAGAAGTTCATCTCGTAGAGGATGAGCATGTGCGGTCACCGTTGTTGTTCGAACTATTCAGGAATTGGAAGGTCTCGGTGGTGGAGCACTGGTCGGTTATCGGATTCCAGAGGCCGATGAGGGGTGTCCTGTCGGTTCAGTTGGAACCGACCGTGACCATCAGGAGGTTGTCTATGTCCATTCCGCCGTTAC
>CAZIJM010000093.1:0-6018 GCA_964539695.1 uncultured Methanomassiliicoccales archaeon
CGAACGACTGTTCCGCGTGCATTCTCTCGCCCAAGATGGCGGACTGTGCTGGACATCCTAACATCGACGTTTTGACCTATCACGAGGTCCAGAAGGTCGAAGGTGAGGCTGGCGACTTTAAGGTCAGCATTCTTAAAAAAGCCAGGTACGTTAACCCCAAAGAGTGTACCGGATGTGGCGACTGTCTCGCCAAATGTCCTGTAAAAAATATTCCTGACAAGTATGAGTTCGGCCTCACCACAAGGAAGGCTATCTATATCCCCCACGCGCAGGCCGTTCCCCGTGTTGCTGTCATCGACAAGGACTGCTGCAACATGATCAAAAAGGGAAAATGTGGACTCTGCTCCAAGAACTGCGGAAAGGGAGCCATCCACTACGACGACAAGGACGAGGAATTCACCATTGAGGTTGGCTCCATCATTGCCGCTCCCGGATTCCAGGTCTGGAACGCTACCAATGCTACTGAGTACGGTTACGGCAGGTTCCAGAACGTAGTCACCGCCATTGAATACGAAAGGATCATGTGTGCGTCCGGACCTCACAGGGGACACATCGTCGTCCCCTCCAACGGAGAGGACCCCAAAAGAATCGCCTATATTCAGTGTTGCGGATCCAGGTCCGAAAAGAAGGGCTGGAAGAAATACTGCTCGTCCGTGTGCTGTATGTATGCGACCAAGCAGGCCATGATCACCAAGGAGCACGGAGATCTTCAGGAGGACATCTTCTTCATGGACATCAGGTCCTACGGAAAGGAGTTTGAGGCCTACATCCACCGCGGTGAGAACGAGTACGGCATCAAAATGCACAGGGGAGCCCGCGTCTCGAACATCGAGGAGGATCCTGTGACCAAGAAGCTGACCATTAGTTATACCGACGACGAAAACAACGGAGTCTCTGAGGAGTTCGACATGGTCGTTTTGTCTGTCGGACTCGTACCCCCCGAGGGATCCCAGGAGTTTGCCAACATGCTTGGCATTGAGCTGAACGAGTATGGCTTTTGTAAAACCACGGTCTACCACCCCCTGGAAACAACCAGGAAAGGAATATTCGTCACCGGGGCCTTTGCCGCACCTAAAGACATCCCCACATCCGTCGCTGAGGCCTGCGGTGCTTCCGCAAAGGCTGGTGCCTACATTGTGGACAAGAACTTCAAACCTTGCGCCCCCAAGGTCTACCCACCTGAGAAGGACGTCGAGGGCAAGGAGCCCCGTGTTGGAGTGTGGGTCTGCCACTGCGGAATTAACATCGGATCCGTGGTCGACGTCCCCGCTGTCGCCGAGTATGCCAAGACACTGCCGCACGTTGTCATTGCCCAGGAGTCCCAGTATGCCTGTGCCCAGGATTGCTTGGAGTCTATCTCCAGTGCCATCCAGGAGCACGATCTAAACAGGATCGTCGTTGCATCCTGCACGCCCAGGACACACGAGCCCCTTTTCAGGGAGGCCTGCAGGAACGGCGGACTTAATAAGTACCTATGCAACATGGCCAACATCCGTGATCAGTGCTCCTGGATCCATATGCACGAACATGAGGCCGCCACCAGCAAAGCCAAGGATCTGTTGAGAATGGCCATCGCCAAGGCGTGCCTGCTTGATCCCCTCGTCGGAGCCGAGATTCCAGTCACTAACGCCGCCGCCGTCATCGGTGGGGGAATCACAGGCATGACCGCCGCCCTGGACATTGCTGCTCAGGGATACCCTGTTCACCTCGTCGAGAAGGAAGGTGAGCTCGGAGGGTTCGCACGCAATTTCTATCACAAAGAGGACGGAGTTGCCGTGGAAAATTTCCTCAAGGAAACTATCGAGAAAGTCGAGTCCAACAGCTTGATCACCGTCCACAAGGACGTTACCGTTAAGGACATCCCCGGATACGTCGGCAACTTCGATCTTCAGCTCTCCGACGGAACTAATTACCCCGTCGGCGTGGTCCTGTTCGCCGTTGGTGCCACTCCTTATGAGCCTACCGAGTACAACAATGGCAAGGACCCCAAGGTCATGACCCAAACCGTTGCGGAAAAGAAGATCGCAGAGGGTAGCTTCTCCTACCAGAACGTCGTATTTATCCAGTGTGTCGGATCCAGATCTAAGGATGTCGCCTATTGCAGCCGTGTTTGCTGCGCTGCATCCCTGAGGGAGGCTATTCAGATCAAGATGAACAATCCGATGGCCAACGTTACCGTCATCCACAAAGACATCAGAACCTACGCCTTCCGCGAGGAGCTCTACAACAGGGCCTGCCAGATGGGCGTCAGATTCCTCAGGTACCCCGTGGACGACGACCTGCCCACATACGATGGCAATGTCGTGAAGGCCTACGACGCCACGTTGGGCGCCGAGGTCGAGATTCCAGTCGACACCGTGATCCTCGCTGCTGGAATAGCCCCCGACAGAGAGAACAAGGAGAACCTCGCCAAGATGGTCAAGGTCCCCATCTCCAAGGACGGATTCTATTTCGAAGCCCATCAGAAGCTCAGGCCCGTTGATTTCGCCACAGAGGGAGTCTACGTTGCCGGTACGGCTCACTGGCCTAAGTTCATGGACGAGTGTATCGCCCAGGCTTCCGGAGCCGCCTCCAGAATGCTGACCGTCATCTCCAAGGACAAACTCATCTCTGAAGGTATTACTGCTGTCTCCAACCCTGAGCGCTGTGATGGATGCGGAGTCTGCGTTGGATGTTGCGACTACAACGCAATTTCTCTTGTGGAGCAGCCAGACGGCGGCCTTAAGAGCAACGTCAACCCTGGTCTTTGCAAAGGATGCGGATGCTGCGTGGCTTCCTGTCCCGCTGGTGCAATGGAGCAGAGGGGCTTCAGGAACAAACAGATCATCGCCGAGATCGACGCGTGCCTCGACTACCCAGTTGGAGGAGAGTGATTACAGATGGCAGATTTCGAACCCAGAATCGTAACGTTCTGCTGCAACTGGTGCTCGTACGCCGGTGCAGACGGAGCAGGAGTCGCTAGGCTCCAGATGCCGACCAACTTCCGCATCATCAGGACGATGTGTTCCGCGCGTGTGGACCCTGAATTCATTCTCAGAGCGTTCTCCAAGGGAGCAGACGGCGTCATGGTGCTCGGATGCCACCCCGCGGACTGCCATTACATTGGCGGCAACTACAGGGCTAGAAGGAGGATCGCCCTCCTCAGGATGGTCCTGGAGCAGTACGGATTCGACCCTAAGAGGCTCAGGCTCGAGTGGGTCTCCGCATCCGAGGGTGAGAAGTTCCAAAAAACAGTCGTGGAGTTTGTGGACACAATCAAGGCCATCGGACCCACACCTCTTCAGAAGGAGGCGAATTGATGGGATTCTTTGACAAGCTGTTCAAGAAGAAGGAAGAGAAGGTCACATCCGCGGAGAAGCCGAAGGCCAAGTCTACCTCGACCTCCGTCAAGGCCGATCCCGCACCTGTACAAAAACCCGCCGAGGTCCCCAAGACCAAGGGTGAAAACCCCGACCCTTACGCCTTTATTGTGCCCCCCGTGACGTCCCCCGGCGACAGCAAGATTCCCAAAGACGCCAGCCTGCCGGCGGCGGACCTTGGGCCTCTTCTTCCTGGAGCACCTCCGGGCGGGAAGATTAAGTTGGCAGTCTACTGGGCGGCCGGATGCGGTGGATGCGACGTGTCCCTGCTAGACACCCACGAGAGGCTCCTGACCATCGCTGATATGGTCGACATCGTCATGTGGCCCATTGCCGCTGACGGGAAAGAGAAGGACATCGCCGCCATGAACGACGGCGAAATCACGGTATCCATCATTAACGGCGCTATCAGGAATTCTGAAAACGAGCATATGGTGAAGTTGCTCAGGCAGAAGTCCGCTATTGTGGTCAGCTACGGAACCTGTGCCTGCTTCGGTGGAAGCCCCGCCTTGGCCAACCTGGTCAGCGGCGGTGCAGAGGAAATCCTGGACTACGTCTACACCAAGACTCCCTCCTCCGCGAACTTCCAGGCCGACTACCACAAGGACGCGCCTGTGATCCCCCAGACATCATACCAGGCTCCCGAGGGAGAGCTCACTATCCCCACGCTGTTCGACACCGTCAAGACCCTGGACCAGGTGATTGATGTTGACTACAGCATCCCCGGATGCCCGCCCCTCCCCGAGTCCGTCTCTCAGTTACTCAAGGCCGTCGCTGACTTCGTGTATAACGGGATCCCACTTCCGCCCAAAGGAACCGAGGTCGGCGTCACTACCAGGACACTCTGCGAGGAATGCCCCAGGACCAAAGATAATGCCAGGATTACTGAGATCAAGGAGCCTCATGAGGTCGACGTCCAGCCCGAGAAATGTCTGATGGACCAGGGTATTCTGTGCCTCGGACCCGCAACTGTCGGAGGATGCGGAGCCAGGTGCACTAGGGCCGGACAGCCCTGCCGCGGATGCTACGGGCCATCTCCTGATGTGCAGGAACAGGGTGCGAGCATGTTCACCGCCGTCGCCTCCCTGTTCCCTATCCTGGACGAGGATCCGACCTGCGGAGAGGACGAGATCATCAAGATCATGAGCACCATTAAGGACCCTCTTGGGTACTTCTATGCCTACACACTCGGAAAGTCGCTCATCAAGAGAGCAGTCAAAGAAGGAGGAGAGTAAATGACAGGACCTATCATTTGGGATGACAAGCAGAAAGTTACCGGCAACCGCGTGACAGTCGACCCCATCACTCGTCTTGAGGGACACGGGAAGATTGAGATCTTCCTAGATAACAAGGGGGACGTCATCAACGCATACTGGCAAGTCCCCGAGCTGAGGGGATTTGAGAGGTTCTGCATCGGAAGAAAGGTCACTGAGCTTAACCAGATTACCGCCAGGCTCTGCGGTGTGTGTCCCGGCGCGCACCATCTCGCCTCCACCAAGGCGATTGACGGATGCTATAACACCAAGCCCACTGACACAGCGTATCTCATCAGGGACATGTTCTACAACGCACACTTCGTACACAGTCACATCGCGCACTTCTATGCACTGGCCGCGCCTGACTTTGTATGCGGACCCGCGGCTCCCGCCATGGAGAGGAATGTCCTCGGAGTCATTGGTCGTGTGGGACTCGAGCTTGGGACTGCGGTGGTCAAGACCCGCCGTGAGGCTCAGAACATCCAGGCCATCATTGGCGGTAAGCCCACCCATCCCTTAATGGGTGTCCCGGGAGGAGTCTCCAAGGGGGTCTCCAAGGAGGAGCAAGCCCAGATCATCAAGTTCGCCGAAGACATGGTTGAGTTCTCTAAGACCTCCATTCAGGTCTTCAAAGACGTCGTCCTAGCCAACAAGGAGTACATGGACATTGTGCTCAACCCCGACTTGTACTACCACGAGACTTATCACATGGGCCTAGTCAACAACAATGACCAGTTCGAGATCCACCATGGAAAGGTTAAGGTCGTCAATCAGAAGGGCAAGCAGACCCACCTGTACGATCCCTACGACTACCTCGACAACATCGCTGAGGCTATCGAGCCCTGGTCCTATGAGAAATTTCCCTATCTAAGGAACCCCGGATACAAAGGACTAGTCGACGGGCCCGACAGCGGTATGTACAGAGCGTCACCCCTGTCCAGGCTCAACGTATGCAAAGAGATGCCTACATCCATGGCTAACGACTACCTGCAAGAGTACCGTGGCATCCTGAAGGACGCGGGAGTTGAGGGTCCCTGCCACCACACCCTTGTCACCCACTGGGCAAGGATCATCGAGATGATCTGCTGTGCCGAAAAATGCCTGCAGGACGCTCAGAATCCCGACCTGACCAATGGTGACATCAAACAAAAGGACATTGTTCCCGGTGGACGTGGAGTCGGAACCGTTGAGGCCCCGAGGGGTACTCTGACCCACGACTACGTGTGCGACGAGAACGGAATCGTCACTGCATGTAACATGGTCGTCGGTACAACCAACAACAACGGGCCCATTTGCATGGACGTTGCTAAGGTCGCCAAGGCACTGATCCACAACTTCGAGGTCTCCCCCGGTCTGCTGAACATGGTCGAGATGGCGTTCAGGGCTTACGACCCCTGCAACTC
>CAZIJM010000094.1:0-6010 GCA_964539695.1 uncultured Methanomassiliicoccales archaeon
GTCGGCCTGGCCAAGGTGCTGATCGCCTCGCTGGTGCTGTTCATAGTCGCGGGGGTGTGCGGGTACTTCTGCGGGGACATCACCACGCTGCTCGTCACTAGGGTGTTCCTGGGCCTGGGTATCGCCGGGATATCTACGGCGGCCACTGGTCTTATGGGGATATACTACGACGGCGACGAGAGGCGCCGGGTCATGGCAGTGCAATCCGCCTTTATGGGCTTCGGAGGGGTCGTCCTAGAGGTCATAGGCGGTCTGATGGCCGACATAGCATGGAACGTGCCGTTCCTGGTGTACCTGGTAGCGCTGCCTATTCTAGTGGCGGGGCTCATATCCGTGAGAGATGTGGTCTTGCCCACGGGCACCAGCAGGGCCTCGGAGGAGTTCACCCCGAGATTTAGGGCTCACATGACGGTGCTTTATGCCTCCATCTTCATGTTGATGTTCCTAATGTTCATCATCTCGGCAAACGTCTCTGACATCCTGACCACGATGGGCGTGAGTATGATCGTGTGCGGGCTGATCCTGGCTCTGATGGGGTTGACCCAGGTGTTTACGTCCCTGGCTCACTCCCGGATTCACCGCATCCCGGGTTACCAGTACATGCTCCTGACAGCCTTTATCCTTCAGGCAGTGGGGATAGTCATGTTCTCCTCGGACAGCGTGGCGGTTCTTGCCGCGGGCGTCGGAGTCATCGGGGTCAGCCTCGGGCTGGGGATGCCCACCATAACCAACAACTTGGCCATGATGTCCCCGGCATCCACGCAGGGGACGACTATGGGCGTGTACTCTTGCCTAATGAACCTGGGTACATTTCTATCCACTGTAATCATGGAGCCGGTTATCTTCGCCATTGGATACTCGTCATCGTTCTATCTGGCGGCGGTCGTTGTGTTAGTGTTTGGGATCGCCGTCCTCGTCGTAGTCAGGTCCCTCGGCCAGCCGCAATTGTCAGCGGAGGCCTGACCAGGGTGACAGTGAATCCGATCTCGGGATCGTCGGACAAGTGGTTTCCAGGGATCCCGTGACCAGAACCGCGCCGATAACCGTTCAGACGAAGTCCAGTGAGACCTCGAGAACTCGGTTTACTGCGACTCTTAAATCATTCCTTCGAACAGATATGATGTTGAGGAGGACTTACTTCGACGAAGAGTGTGCTCAGGTCTACTGTGTCACGGCGGATGTGGGACAACACCCGCCAATGTGAGTCATAAGGGTATCCACGCTTACAATGGAACAACTGAAACGTTATTCTGCTTATTTCTCACGCTTTGGGCCGGGTTGTAGCTCCTGGATGGACAGATAATAACGACCTACTACTGGATGTAACGGTAAAGATGGACAGAAAGAGAATTCAGGTCGATCTCGGTTTCTTTAGAGGGAAGATTGGGAAGGCCATAGAGAGCGCCTTGAAATCATCTGGAGACTGGACTTGAACGATGACAACGACTGCGCCGGGCGCAGAACCTACTCGAGAAAGGCTGATCTGTTCCGATCACATATACTTCACCAAAAAGTTGAAGTAATCAGGTTTCGACAGGTTGGTCAGGTTTCCGGACGGCAACACCTTGCTGACGATCTACGCGTCATGCGGGCACAGTGAGTTGTATAGTAGTGAGGGACTTGATGGATGTGGACGCCAATCCGTCGGTGTGCAACCGCTCCAGCGACAACATTCTGCATCTACTGGCCCACCTGGAGAGATCGTCTTGGGCCAAGGAGTACAAGGCTTAAATGGCTGAGATAACGAAGAGGCCAATTCGTTCGTATGGGTAACCACCAACGCCTATAGCGTTATGTCCCTCCACATAGTGGATATACAAGCACACTGACTTGACAAAGGTACTGATCGATTCTGGAGCGATCCGAACGCATATGGAACACCCGTCTGTCAAGGGTACGGGCACGTGATCGATTTCAACGACGTGACCCTGCTGGACGTGACATATCTTCTGGGGGACGACCAAGATGCGTTCATGCTCCTGGACGTCGATATCAACCCTACATTCACGGACTCCAAGGGCCACATGGCAATCCATTATTTCATCATGGTGCCCCTGCAAGCACTCTACCGTAAGTACGAGTTGGTCATGGGAAAGGATGCCGTCAACAACAGGAAGAAGGCAATCATCCCAAGCTGACGGACATCGACGCAATCAATGACACCTGGTTCACACCTCTGCTCACAATACTCACGAAGTACAGGTATGACAACGGCGGGCTCTCCGAGGTGCTTATAGAGGTTGGAACCGACCCAAATAGGACCGCCAACAGTGACATCACCTCTCTGATGACCGCCACATCTAACAAGTTTAGTAGTACTGTGAAGGCTTTCATGACCGCAGGCGCCGGCATCGACGCCTGCGATATGCCATAGCCTGAGATGACAAAAAGTCAACGAGGCTGCTAATTAAGAAGGGCACAAAATATGGTATCCTTGACAATTTCGGAGTTACCGCCAGAGAGATGGTTACATCGGCCAGCATGGAGCCAATTCTGAAGCTCATACTGTGAGAAATGACATGGAATTCGTGGAGAAGACTACGGCATCATTCTCGCCCGCGACGACAATACGGTCTACGAGCTACTATCGTTGGAGGACTGGACGGGGGCCTGGATGTCCTGTCCGAGTCAAGAACACCAACTCTTCATAGGTTTTCCACGGCAAGGCCATGTACCTCATGGAGGTTGGAAGGCACGAAGAGGCGCTGGAAGTACAGAAAGTTGCTTCTGCAAATTGACCAAAAGGGTCACACAGAAGCCATTCAGCGCAATGGACGATATACTGATCAAGAATGTCGGGGGGGGGGGGGGGGGGCGTCCAGACCCTCCTAGCCATAGACGAGGGTGATATAAACAAAAAGGACGCCGCGGATTTCCCCCCCCTGCATTTCACTTGCTAGCGCAGTGTAAGGGACATTATATCTCTGCTGATGGAGAATGGCGCGAACGTCTGCGTCATATCCAACGGCAGAACCATCACGCTGCACATCTGCGCCCACAGCACGAACAAGGTCATCATCAGGATGCTAGTGAACGCTGGGGTAGATGTGAACGCCATAGACAGAGAGGTAAGACTCTGCTAATGTAGTTCGCCTTCGAGAGCAAATTAAATGGCGTATGCTCATTTTTGGAATGAGGACGGACCCGATGCTCAAGGACAATAAGGGGTACTCCACCATGGACATCACCATCTCCAAGGGCTTCAAATCGTTCATCACCGCTCGACCGGAACAGACGAAGCCGCCACGGCAACGGACTCTGTGAGCAATACGCTGCTGCAGTAAGCTTGTTGGAACGACCAGGACGAGGCCGTGTGCGTAACGACTGAGAAGGGGACGGATATAAACGTCCTTAACGATGATAGCGAGAGCGCATTGTTTTTCACCGTGTATAGGAATACTTTGAACATCGTGAAGATGTTGCTTGAGGCCGGATCGCAGCCCAATCTGAACTTTAATACAAGCGACCAATCCCTGCATGTGGCGACAATTAACGGAAGCCACTACATCGATAAGACACTGATCGCCATCAAAGTCGATATGAACAGTAAGAACGGTACCGAGTCGACCCTGCTAATCCTGGCCGCCAAAAACGGCAGGAACGACTTCACTGAGATGCTAATGGCCTCCGGCACTGACTCCGACACGGCGGACAACGACGGATACACTATGCTGCACTATGCGACAAAGGATGGCTTCACCGAGATCGTGGAGCAGTTGTTGACGATCGATGCCAAGGGATAATGTCTCGGATACCATGCTGGGCCGCTGGCCGGGTGCGCCCTTCAGTGATGCGAAGGGTACTGTTCCCGTTCGAGTCCGGGAGGATGCCGATAGCAATCCACTACTGAATCGGAAGAAACGAGATGATGCCCGCGGAAAGGTGATAAGCAGGTCGGGGGGTCGCCCCCCTCCCTAGATTTTCAAGGTTAGTTCCTGGCCTTGACGATGGCCTCGTTTACGTAGTCTTGCCAGACCTGCTCCAGGTCGGCGCGGTACATGGTGTCGAGGACGTACTGGGCGAACTCGTCACCGGTGACACCGGTGTTTCTCCCGGTAATGACTAGTTTCTTCTCGAACTGGGTGCAGACGTCCAGGGCCATGTTGAGCTTACTGGCCTTCTTGCCCTCGCCAATGTGGTCCATCATCAGGGCCACGGCCTTGATCATACTGCAAGGGTCGGCGTACTGGGCGCGGCCCTCTGTGACCATTCTAGGGGCGGAGCCATGAATGGCCTCGAACATGGCATACCTCTTTCCGAGGTTGGCGGATCCCGCAGTCCCGACGCCTCCTTGGATCTGGGCGGCCTCGTCGGTGATAATATCGCCGTACAGATTGGGCAGAACGAAAACCTTGAAATCGCTCCTTCTAGTGGGGTCTATCAACTTGGCAGTGGTGATGTCCACAAACCAAACGTCGTGCTTGACCTCGGGGTAGTCCTCGGCGATCTTATCAGCAATATCGACGAACAGCCCATCGGTTGTCTTGACAATGTTCGCTTTAACGATAATGGAGACATAGTTTTTCCCGGTCTTTTTCGCGTGCTCAAACCCGATGCGAATGATCCTCTCGGTCCCCTGCTGAGTAGCAACGCAGAAGTCTATGGCCAGGTCGTTGGATACGAAGAAGCCATCGCTTCCCAGGGCGTAAGACCCCTCAGTGTTCTCCCTGAAGAAGGTCCAGTCGATGCCGAATTCGGGGACGGACACCGGTCTAACGTTGGCAAACAGGTCTAGCTCCTTCCTAATGGCAACGTTGGCGGACTCGATATTGGGCCAGGGGTCGCCCTTAGCTGGTGTAGTGGTGGGCCCCTTGAGGATGACATGGCACTTCTTAAGCTCCTCGAGAGTGTCGTCGGGAATAGCCTTCATGACCTCGACCCTCCTCTCGATGGTGAGACCGTCGATCTGCCTGATCTCCACTTTGCCAGCAGCGATCTTATCGGCCAACAGGCACTCCATGACCTTCTGAGCAGAGGCGCATATGTAAGGACCAATGCCGTCCCCCCCGCAGACTCCGATGATCAGTTTATCGAGCTTGGAGTAATTGATCCAGTCCCCTTCGGACTTGAGGACTTCGACCCTCTCCAGCTGCTTCCTTACGAGGGCGCCGAATCTCTCCTGCGCCGCCTGGATGGCTTTCTCGTCGACCATTTGTATCTCTAGAGGGGATGATAATATCCTATTTAATGCGCACGAGGGTCTACTGACAGACGTTCGAACGGGTTATCGTGTGCAGACCCATCCACTGTCAACACGGTCACGTTATCTATGCTGCCTCTGCGGTAGTTTCCATCTGCGATGGTTCCTGCGTCCGGGGTACTCCCTAATTAGGTCCCGGAACTCCGCCATGGTTATATAACCGAAGGGCTCGTCGAAGCAAATGGCCAGTCTAAATAACCCTCCCCGATTCTAAACACCGTGGTCTCGTCCGCATGGTCCCCTCCCATGTAGCAGTTGAGCAGGTAGCTCATCGGGTGGATGTTCATCTCGTCGTCGGTGATTAGGCCGTTACAGAACATGTCCTCCACCCGAGAATCGCCGACTGTCCTGAAAACAACATTAGCATAAATAGAATAGTAACGGCTGTCGCCTGTGTGAACTGATGTCTAGACCCCCGGACGGCTAGGACCATTGAGAGCGTCGTCCCACCCATGCAATACTTGTCGGCCATCCTGCGGTCAAGTACATCCTGTGTCTAGCGAAGAGACAATATCAGATTATCAGCATCCCGAAAGGCCAAATCCGATACCCGCTCGACCAGGCCGTCGCAGACGATTGAAACCGCCTTCTCGCTGTCCCTCATGTCGTCCATGCCGTCACACACCGTGGCTATAAGCATGTTCAGAGCGTTCATCTCCGTGTGTTAGTACGTCCCCCGAGGTCTTTCAAATGATCCTCTCGCAGGACACGGCACCCAGGCAAAGCGGTCCTGGTTCTTGCACCTGTGCATCTGGGGAAGAAAGAAAGTTGAAAGGACATTCTCCCGGTTCGAGCGGATCACCTTCATCT
>CAZIJM010000095.1:0-5959 GCA_964539695.1 uncultured Methanomassiliicoccales archaeon
AAGTCTAGAAGCTGTTCGGTCTGAAGCCCTTTTATGCGATTCCCAAGCACCGATGCAGTCATAAAAAATTGCGGGAAATCAAAATAAATTAATCTAATTCAATTCCTAACGTTCAAGTTTCAATTCTGAATCATATAGAGAGGCAGCGGAACTCGCCGCCGATGTGGCTACTTTATTTGATATCTGTTATGTGTACTCATCATCTTATAGACATCCTATCGGGGTGATCGTCCCGTTCCGTTCACACAGAATAGGGTGTTTTATAACTTCGACTCACGCTATGACAACCGGTGTAGACTACATCTAATATGATTCTCCTAGTATTTTATTTATAGAAATTTTTATATAAAAAAATAGCACACACTTTTGTGAAATAATGGTTTGAAATAATTAATTTAAAGTAATTATTCGAGAAATCGAGTTGACTGAATCGTGCCAACTAATTATGC
The DNA here is from genome assembly GCA_964539695.1 of uncultured Methanomassiliicoccales archaeon. Lineage (GTDB taxonomy): Archaea > Thermoplasmatota > Thermoplasmata > Methanomassiliicoccales > Methanomethylophilaceae > Methanoprimaticola. Next base: position 450 of record CAZIJM010000095.1, read on the forward strand.
AGCAGTGTTTATTTTGTGGAAGAATATTTATCATAATTGACTAGTAAAAGGGCCAGGGAGGTCTCCGGCATGATGATTACTGGACCATCTTTCTCAGCATATACTGCAGGATCCCTCCGTTGATGATGTACTCGATCTCTGCTGGCATGTCCACCCTGCAGAGGGTGTCGAACTCCAGCTTCTGTCCATCCCTATATGCCGTGATCCTGACGGTACATTTGGGTTTCAGGTCCTCTAGATCGATGTCGAAGGTCTCGGTGCCGTTGAGCCCCAGGGTCTCTGCGTTCTGGCCTGGTAGGTACTGGAGCGGGACGATCCCTATGCCCACCAAGTTGGACCTGTGGATTCTTTCGAAGGACTCGGCAATGACGGCCCTTACGCCTAGCAGAAGCGGTCCCTTGGCCGCCCAATCTCTACTAGACCCGGTTCCGTATTCCTTACCAGCTAAGATAACCAAGGGGGTCCTGTCCTCTTTGTACTTGCGGGAGGTCTCGAAGATGGTGTCCACGGTGCCGTCCGGGTAGTACACGGAGCAGCTGCCCTCATTGCCGGGGACCAACAGGTTCTTGAGCCTGACATTGGCGAAGGTTCCCCTGACCATGACTTCGTGGTTGGCCCTGCGGGATCCGTAGGAGTTGAAATTCTCAGGCTTCACGCCCTTGGATATCAGATACTTCCCAGCGTCGCTATCTTTAAAGAACGCCCCGGCGGGGGAGATGTGATCGGTGGTAATGGAGTCACCTAGTTTGGCGAGACACCTGGCGCGGGAAATGCTCCTGATCCCAGGCTCCTCGTAGATCTCGTTGAAGAACGGGGGGTTACGGATGTACGTGGAATCTTCATCCCACTGGAACAAGGGAGAATCCCCGCAGGGAACGGCGTCCCACCTGGCGGATCCCTTGAAGATATCCCTGTACTTGGACTGGAACGTGGCGCGGGTGACGTACTCGTCCATCAGCTTAGAGATCTCGGTGTCGGAAGGCCAAATGTCCCTAAGGTAGACCTCTTTCCCATTTTCAGTCACGGCCAGTGGCTCCCTATCCAGGTTGATGTCCACGCGGCCAGCGATAGCGTAGGCCACTACTAGGGGCGGTGACGCCAAGTAGTTGGCCTTCACCAGGGGGTGAATTCTCCCCTCGAAGTTCCTGTTACTGCTGACGATCGCTGCCACGACAAGATCGTTGGTTTTTATGGAGTTTGATACCTCATCGGAGAGGGGCCCAGAGTTCCCGATACAGGTCATGCAGCCGTAGCCGCATACCTGGAAGCCCAGTCTCTCCAGATATGCCAGCAGCCCGGAGTTCTGCAGGTACTGGGTAACCACCCTGGACCCCGGGGCCAGAGAGGTCTTCACATAGTCCTTCGGCCTCAGTCCCAGGTCAGCCGCCTTCTTAGCCAATAGCCCTGCGGCAATCATTACAGAGGGGTTGGCTGTGTTGGTGCATGATGTAATGGATGCGATCACCAGTGAGCCGTCGCTGAGCCGGCCGGCGATGGACTTCCTCTCTTCTTTGATACCGAGGGTCTCCAGGGACCCAGCAAACCTCTCTTTCATCTCGACCATGGGTATGAGGTCTTGGGGTCTCTTGTGGCCCGCCAGGCATGTCACCACAGTGGATAGGTCCAGCTCTATGGTGTCTGTGTACTCCGGGTCCTCGGTGTACCACAGGCCTTGTTCTTTGCAGTATTTCTCGACGGTGTCGATGTGCTCTTCAGTCCTGCCGGTCAAGCGGAGGTAGTTAATGGTCTTCTCGTCCACGGGACAGAAACCAATGGTGGCGCCATACTCTGGGCCCATGTTGGCCAGGGTGGCGCGATCGGCCAGGTCCAGGTTCCTGTAGCCCTCGCCGTAGTACTCCACGAACTTACCGACAACGCCCTTCTTCCTAAGCATATAAACGATGGTAAGCACTAGGTCTGTGGCGTTGACTCCTTCATTGAGTTTACCGGTGAGCCTGAACCCAATCACGTCGGGCAGCTTCATGTAGCTGGGCTGGCCAACCATAGCTGCCTCCACCTCGATGCCCCCGACACCCCATCCGAGGACGCCGAGGCCGTTAATCTGAGTGGTGTGGGAGTCAGTGCCAAAGCAGGAGTCGGGATATGCTATCTTCACACTGTTCACGTCCTTGACATGAACGAGCGGTGACAGGTACTCCAGGTTGACCTGGTGGCAAATACCGTTACCGGGGGGCACGGCACGAAAGTTCTTTAGAGATTTCTGGGCCCACTTGAACAGGGAGTACCTTTCTCCGTTGCGCTGGAAGTCTAGTTCCTCATTGAGCTCCTGGGCGTCGTCGCGGTCGGTGTAGTCAGTATTGACGGAGTGGTCGATGACTAGGTCCACGGGCATTAGAGGGTTGATGAGCTCTGGATCTCTGCCCATGGCGGCCACGGCCCCCCTCATGCCGGCTAGGTCGGTGATCACCGCGCCGCCGGTCAGATCCTGCAACAGGACCCTAGCGGGGATCCAAGGAATGTCGCGGTCCGTGTTCCCACGGGGATTCCAAGACGCCGCGGTGAAGACGTCCTCATCTGTGATGTGGACTCCATCACGCTGTCTGAGCATACCTTCGATGAGGATCTTAACGGAGTAGGGAATCTTCGAGAGGTTCTTGATGATGCCCTTCTTCTCCAACTCACAGAGGCTGTATATGGTGATGTTACCTTCCTTCGTGGAGAGGGTCCTGGTGCACGGTCCGACTTCTGTCATGAGCTAAGGCTCCTATGAAGCGAAGTTAAACGCACATGCTATAAGAAGTACGCGCGTGAGAGTCAACGAACATGTACTCTGCATACATCGAGACCGAGCAATTTACAACCCCTTCCGATGCTCTTCCCACTTTTAGATCAAACCTGTGATTATTTTGCATAGGTTGCTTCCAGGTTCACTTTCAGAATAGAGATGTTGAAGATGTGTTCAGAGATGGTCAACTTGTCCACAGAAGAAATCGGTCAGACTCGTCGTGGCATGAAATTGGCATCTCGATTTGATTTATGGGGGCAATGATGGGGTGTGAGTTATATCCGGAGGTAAATGCTCGTGATAATGGCGAACTGCAGCGGCAGAAACGATCGTCGTAACAGGTTATGGAAGTGCGAGCTCCAGAGGTTCGCGGACAAGATGAGCCTGACCGTGGCGGTCAGGCACTTCCCGCTAAGAACGTCCAAATGAAATAAGATCGAGCACAGGCTGTTCTCGTTCATCAGCATAAACTGGTGTGGAAAACCTCTTATATCGTATGAGATAATCGTCAACCTCATTAGGAATACCATGAACTTTTTCAAATTGAAGGTCCGATGCGGACTCATCCAAAAGAGTACGCTAAAGGAATCAAGATCTTAGACGAAGAGATGGACTCCTTAAACATTAAGGCAAATGGGTGGCACAGGGAATAGGACTACGTTATAGCTCCGAGGGAGAACGTAAATTATTTATTAACAGACTCTAAGAATTGAACCAGAGGTCACTGAGGGGGCCACATGCCCCTGAGCCTGCCGCCCTCCCTCTCAGGGTCCATGGTACTGACCTCGAGCCCGGGGACAATCATCCTTACCACCGACACGCCGATTTCCGGTCTCGTGAGGTCTACGGCGATAACGCTTTGAAACCCAGCCACCATTAGGCTACCGAGGACGACTTCTATATCGTCCAGGACGTAGGGTGTGGACCTGTCGGGGATTTCGCTCAGTCTAACTTTCCTCTCGTTCTCGCCGAACCATATGCGGTTCACCTCCTTAATACGGTCGTACCCCATGTCGCGAGTGACCTTCTGGAGCTGGGCATTGATCTTGGCTCCGTGCTTATGAGTAGCTCTGCTCTGAGCCACCTCGGTGATGGCTCTGATGGCGGCGATCTCCGGGTTAAGATGGGTCCCTACACCGATGGTGAGCATTTCGGGGTCTCTGGTGACGGTGTCATCCGCGGCCGCCCCAATGGTTGGGACACCAATGTCGGTGGTCAGGTCCTTCAGGTGGATGTCTATCCCTCTGTCGGCGAACTTCGCGATGAGTTGTGCCGGGACGGAGTCCTCGTTGTCCACGATGACGTCGGCGTTGGTTGTGTCCCTGAACTCGGCGATGGACCAGGCATCCCTCTCAATGTTCTCGAAGAGAGCATGGAGGATGGCCTCCTCCATAGTGTTGCCCGCGGCAATGCCGTTGGTGTGCCACCTAAAGAGCTGAAAGTCGCCGTCCGGGTAATAGGGATAGTAGACCGCACAGGCGGGGACCCAGATGGGACATCCCCTGAACATCTCGAATCCCCGGACCCAAGCGATGGTCTCGTTCATGTACCTGTCCATAATCGGCATAGGGAGAATCAGATCCTTGGGGTCCACAGTCATCATAACCTCGCAGGCCTGCTCATAGGTTCCGTAAACCACCTCGTCGGTGTCGCGTATCTCGGCACTATATCTTTCCAGGGACTCCATAACGGCAGACGCCTCAGCCTGCTCTCTGGTTACGCCCTTGCCGTTATAATACTTGGGTTTTCCGAGGGGAGTCTCCTGTCTGTCGACCGAGAAAACGGGGATTCCGACGTCGTCTTTCGAGGTTATGTCTTCTGGAGTGCCGAGTCCGGCAATCTCCAGGAGCGGGAGAACCCTGGCCAGGGTTTCCTCCGGGGGGACGATCCTTATGCCTGTGTCGGGCGAGCATTTCGGGCAGCGGTTCAACATCATGGCATCTCACCTTTTGATTGGATGAAGTGCTAAGTGATGGTAGTAGTCCCCTTTCTGTTTCAGGTGACATTCAACTAAGCGTCCTACCCGCGGGTTCTGGGCTAGTTTGCCCCGCTGTGCGGATTTGCTCCGGTGGGGAGTCGCCGTTTCACCAATTCCCGGGGAACGTCACCGCCTGGCGGTTCATCCTGTGGGCCCGGTCTGTGTCGTTTCTGTGCCCTTGCCACAGCTCTCGCCGTACGGACTTACGTCCGTCCACCTCGCCCTAGGAGAGGGGAACTTCCTCAGCTGCCTTGCGGCTACCGTCGGTCACCCTCCATCTCTTAGCGACCTAGAGAAGTCGAACACAATTAAAACCGCGTCGGTTGGCGTCGTCATCGCTCTTGTGAAACGTCTCCCGGTCACCAGATCAAAGCTAATTCTCTCCATGCGGGTTGTAGAACGCTGACCCTGCCTCGGTGACGTATGAACCGACATTGATCGAGACACCAACGGTCTCGGCATCCCTGTCAAATCCCTTCAAAGGGGCGAAATGGATCATCACGTCCCCAGTGCCACCCACATCGTCGCCGGAGAACAAATAAAAGTCTGTATAAGTAATCCATCGTGACGGAAATGACAGTCAGTTGGACATTGGTTGGAACCATCTTTTGGTACCCGCTCACGACGTTGACTATATTCAGGCCGTTGTTGTTAGGGTTTGTTAGTAAATTAAATTAACAATTATCTCTATCTTGTATAATCAATCCATGTGGTACATGATCAATTTCAATGATGTACAGGAGTTCCTCGGTGTGATGATACCAGAGTTGGACGAGAAATCGTACA
>CAZIJM010000096.1:0-5876 GCA_964539695.1 uncultured Methanomassiliicoccales archaeon
TTGAACAGTCCACTACGAAGCCGTACGGTGGGTGGTATAAGAAAATGACTGGCGGTAATCCGCCAGCCTCCCAATTTATTATTTCGCGGTATCACCGCTCATGGTCACTGTCGGTGATTATTTTTCGTATTGAATAGTCATCTATTTTTACTGTCAACTTCCTCTTATTATTTTTCACAAAGTCCGTAATTAGAACAACCTCGCCAAACCTTTAATATCGGAATCCCTGATTCATCGTTAATGAAAGCTGAAAAACAGTCCGAACTCAGGTGGCAGTGCCTCAACTGCTACAAGGTCTACAAAGGCCATAACGCCGAGCAGAAGGCTCTGGACTGCTGCGGTTCCATCGTTCAGGGATGGTGGGCAAACTACAACAAATGGGGCAAGCAGAAGTGGTACGGCCGCTGAGCCGGACCCCTCTTAAAAACTTTCTTTTCTACAGCATTATCGGAGATTTTGACAGGAGACGTGACGTTTGATGACTGACAACAGAAATCCCATAGGATCGTTCAGCGATGACGTCGAGCTCCTGAAGAGGCACATATCCATCCTGAAAACCGTCAGGGAGAACCAGCCTGTGGGGCTCACAAGACTTTCGGAGATGACCGGAATACCCAAGCATAGGGTGAGGTACTCCCTGAAGCTCTTGGAGCAACAAGAAATCATCCACGCCACCCCTGATGGAGCCATGGTTACAGACCACTACGACGGTTTCATAAAGGAGATTGTTGAGTACATCGACGAAATTGCCGTAAAGGTTGAAAATCTGAAGAAGCTCCTCTGACGTATGCTACGTCCGAGTCGACCACTCCATCGGATCGTCTTTAGATAATATCGTGTATGCGTGATTGTCCATTGACTGTCATCAATCGATGTGAGAATGCATTTCATCATTATAGAATTAGAAAAATAATAAAGCATTGTCCAAGAACGGGCGCACCACCTCTGAAATAAATATACTAGCTGTCACGGAAATCCTTCCTCGAGCACCGCACCTTCACAACCATCAAGTACTCCCCTCGCAGAATCCCCTCCGCTTGAGCCCATCCACCATGTCTTCCATGGTCATATTCGCATCGACAGCCCTGATCAGGTTTCCGTCGGGGAGACAGTAGATGTACTCTGGATAGTGCATCCCGCCGACTACTTTAAATCCTTCTAGGTGTCATCCTGATCGTATATCCGGCCGACGACGCCACCAGGCCAGGAACGCCATGGCCATAGCGACCAGGCAGATCTTTGCATTCACATACCGACTTGTCTTTTCTGAGGCAGTCATCGAGACCTCACCCATGAACCCGGCGGGCGCTTCCTCCAAGAAACTCCTGAGGATCTCTTCGTAGTCCATGAGGAGATGGACTGTCGCCGTCTGGTTGATAACCCTTGTTTCGCTGGCATCGACGGTGAGCTGACACGGATCATGCTGGTGGTAGAACTCGCCAGAGACATTAACATTCCTGCAGCCGAACCCATACCGGTTTAGGCGCCTCAGCATGTAGTTGTTGTTCACCCCACCCTGGGGTCGTTGTTGCCTCCGGACACCAATCTAATAATGATAGGCTTACTATTGACAGCTTCATCTCCTCGGCGATATTCTCTATGAGGCCCTTGAAGATCACAGCTCCCTCGGCCTCTCACAAGCGAGGCGGGTGTTCACCCTGGCCTCGTGTGGTTCCCTAGAAGGTGATTTCGTCGTTAGTGAGGCGCGCCTCCTACCTATGTTACCACCCCCGCGTGCCATTGCATCCGCTACCAGAAAAATGTACCAGACAGCAAAGATGACTGTACGGCCTGCACGGCCCTGATTCCAAGTACACTCATCGGAGCCTCCGGACACAACACCTTTACGGAAGGACCAGGAGGTAGTTGATAGTTATTTAGATAGAATATATGGCTAGATATTCTTGGTATTCACCGATGTGGAAGGTATCCACACCATCTGTCACACTTTGATGCAAGCACTCGAGACATTGCATCCGAGGAACCCGCGTTCTCTGCAGACCGCGTTTGCTTAATGTATGATGAAAATCTATTTTATGCAGGAGACGTGACCACCTTGATCCCTCGAAAGAGAATGCATCCTGTATGAGAGCTTACAAACCAGATAATACGGACGCCTTCGGGCTGTGTCTGTTTGACGGATTTTTCGACAGCCCACTGATCGACAACAACAAAAGACTGCTAACCGACTACGCGAAAATTCTATCGAGGATGCGCTCCTTCACGTATGTAGTCAAATTCCAAGGGAAGGTAGTGTGTTTTATCTGCGAAACATACTGGAAGGGTCTCGGAGAGAGAGGCGATTCCCACGGGGTGCGGTCGGCTGCGTAATTAGATACCTCATCAGAGGTACCGCCTATCTCGGTTGCTCAAGGAGCAGTTCAAGCTGTTCTTAGGGAGTGTCGGAGAAAACTGGAAAAACATCCCTATAGAGTGCTAATGTGAGCTGGTGGCATTGGCTTTCCACTAGGACAGCCGCGGAAAGCCGGGCATAATGCTGTGGAACACCTTCTCGGAGGACTGCGTGAAGTCCGGCATGAAGACCGTGAAGGTATTCACCGATACATCTTCATCGTGCGACTTCTACGAAGAGCGCGACTTCACCGAGATTTGAGAAAAATCATTCTCATTCGGAACGGAAGGTGGCTCCCTCGTGTATGAGTATAGGTTCGATGCTAACCCATCGCTCTGACGCCCGGGGTGGGGAGCGTTTTGTTTAGTGCCTGGGTCTCACGTTCCAGCATCCTCGGGTAGCTCTATTCATCATCCGAATAGGGGGGGCATTCGTCATCAACGACAACATAACGGACCGAACGTAGGACATGAACGCCTTCGCCTAGGAGCTGCAGAACATAGATTGCGAGGATGTGAGACTCATTGATTCGATCGAAAAAATCTTCGGTTTCCACCAGAGAGCCGACATGATGATGCTGAGCAACTCCAGGATGCTCGTCAGGCGCAAATGAACGGGAAGCGCTCGTGACGCCTGCGGGATTTCGTTGGGCGTCCTCCTCGGTCAACTTTGAGAGGGTGTCCGCTTACCTTTACACGTGAGCCTAATATGGTAGAGTTGCAACGGCTATGTTCCAAAGAGCCGTCTGCATATCCCACCTCACCCATACGTCGAACTATGGGGACGACCCTACTATAATTTGCACATCGCTTCCCCAGAACACATCCGTCCATCGAAAATTCGAACCGATGGACAATTAGGTTAGCTCGCCCAAGATTTAAGTGTGAAGAGCCATTTTTAGTTTAGTTCGAGCCGCTTTTACGATTCTTCTCGTCGTTTTTGATAATATATGTATTCATGAAAGTGGATAAAAATAATGTAGCATTGCATCGCATGGCGGCCAGATTCAGCATTAGTTCCGATAATCAGGACGAAAACTATGTTGCTGAGAGTAAGGTCGTCAGGCTCGGCACCTCGGGTAAAACAGTTTTTGAACCCTGTTAAAAACAGGTTCCTCGGAATAAAGGATGGTTGTTGCGTACATGAGGCCTATTGGAGTCTAAACTGGAAACCATCAACAAGTACTTTGACAATCAGAACTACTGTTCTGAATACGAAGGACGTCTAGAGATGCCCCATAGGTTTGAATATCATTTCTATAGTATATGGCAACAACACAGTCAAGCCCGATAAGGCGACCATATGCTTTCTAGCCGATATATGGCACTCTTGCTCAGATATTGTTTTCACACCATCATGATTCGATCTGGTGAAAGGCAACGGCATCTCCGATGTAAACTTCTAGAAAAATCTAAGTCCGGAATACCTCGAATGCGCCTCGTTCAAGAATTACAAACTCATGATGCATTATGTTCCTTATAACACAGTGGATGAATAGTTATCTAATAAAAGAATAATGTGTGAAATAATGCATATAAAGTCCTCATGATAACGATCCACAGGGAAGCAGTGTTGAACGAGTCCAATAAGACAATGATTGACAAAATGATGCCGTTGCTGAATGTGTATCAGTGCAGAACGTTTCTCGGTCTGTACTGTGAAAAACTGGGATATGGGATTATCACTTAGATATCTGATCTCACGGGCATGAGTTCTATGACGTTCACCACGACGAAGCGTAAAGTCGTAGAATTTGAGAACGACCTGCCCGCCTATAGGCGGGTAAATTGGGTCGTATCCGTACCTGAGTTTGTCAGTTAATATCCGTACTCATACATGTACGTGATTATGTGCACGAGCGCGTATGTGTATCAGAAGTTTTTCACGGTGATGCAAGACATTAAGTAGATAGGTGTGATAAATGCTTCTTTCTAATGGATTCCAACCGATTCGACCGTTTTCCGAATCTATTTCCAGCCCTACGATCCTTTCTGAGGTCACGGATGCATATTTTCCGTCATTTCAGACTACGAAAAAGATGGATTTATATAGTACATTATAGATATATAATGTACTATATTTCGGAGAGATTTCCATAGGGGTACCGAGGAGATCAGAATACTGAAAGACCATGGAACACGGTGGTCATGGAGAACAAGATGGACGATCCAAAGAAGTACGTGGTCCGTGAGAGGAGGGCATGAAATACATCAGCGACTCCGATCCATAGACGATAAACAAGGTTGTCATCGGGTACATCATCGACAACATGTACGTACCGCTGCTGGAAGAGAGCGTCTACAGCAGTCCAGAGGAGCTGTCGTAGAACAGCTCCGTTCTCTTCAGAAACCTGTCCATCGACATCATGGAGGGCAAGGAGTCCGTAAACGTTATCATTGACAGTTTCGAACTCCTAACGACGTGCATATGCCAGTCACGACCCTCAGCAACTACAACGGCGATATCGACAACGAAGTTAGGGTGATTGTCGTGATGGACAAGGACCAGGGGATGCCCATCTTTATCAGGTACACGTCTGGGAACATCATGGACTCTACCACGCTAATTCATATTCTCAGAGAATTAGAACAGCAGAGCGTGGGCTGTGCCTACACCCTACTGGGCCAGGTATCTCACCAAAAAGAACCTCTATGACATGTGTGATTCGAACATCGACTTCATGTTTCGTCTAGACTCTGGAAGCGACATATATAAGAGCCTGCACGAGGAAGATCTTCCTGGGATTATGTCCCGCAAGAACTTCACCATGTTCGGTGACAGGAGTCTTTATATCAGAAAGGTCAGACACGACTTAGCCCAGGACCTCCCCAACTACGTGTATTGCGTCCTGGACATGAAAAAGAAGAACATAGAGGACTCGAAGCTCGTCAAGAAGACGGTAAAGAACGGCCTCACCGACGGTTAGGCCTTCAACACCATAATAACAACTGGGTTTTTCATTCTCATCTCCAATGAACCTGAAGAACTCTGAGGTGCTCCCAAACTACTATGCCAGATAGTTTATCAAACAGTTCCTGGACGTCTGCAATGGAAGCGCTGCGCTGCTCCCCCTCAGTGTGCACACAGAGGATGCGTTCAAAGAACATTTATTAGTGTTGTTCATTGCCGCAGCGGTGGCTCATAGCCTGCAGAACGACCTGACCGAATTAGGAAAAGTGAAGAAGCAGAGTCCAAAGAAGAGGATCTAAAACAAGTTACCGAACGCCTTGATGGACCTGAGGAACCAGAAGTACAAGGTCTACCACGACGTGGTCCTACCAAAGGAGCCTTAGTCGAAGGGCGACACAGTCTAGAAGCTGTTCGGTCTTAAATTCCTCTATGCGATTCTTAAATGCCGATATAGACTAAAAAATTGTGGGAAATTAAGATAAATTCATATTGGGGGTGCCGAATCCACGTCAGATGCACTTCGGCAGGGATTCGAATAGCTTCGTCAACATCCTCACCAGGATCTAGAGTTCGTGGTTCTACACGGGCCCGAGGATCGGGGGACCATCATGAT
>CAZIJM010000097.1:0-5855 GCA_964539695.1 uncultured Methanomassiliicoccales archaeon
TGTGGTGAAGAATGACTGAGCCGGTCCGATGACCGGCTCAGTATGTCGTGTCTATCGAATTGTGCAACAGTGTTGAAAAGAGGGAAGCACACAAAATAGAGCAACGAGTACCGAAGGTGGGATTAATCGGTTATTAAATCCACGTGACTGCCCTCCTTAGTGCGGATCACAAAGATCCTTCCTGTCAATCCTTTCCCTGAGCAGGTCTACGTGGGAGATCACCCCGACCATCACGTCCCCGCGAATGAGGCTATTCAGAACATGGAGCGCCTGCTCCAGGGAATCAGAGTCTAGGAAGCCGAACCCCTCGTCAATAAACAGTGCGTCCACGTGACTGCCCCCGGCTATCATCTGGATCGAGTTGGACAACACCAGGGTCAGTGACAGCACCGCTTTGAACAACTCGTCTCCAGACAGGGACTTGACCAACCTCACACTGCCAGTGAAGTTGTCTAGCACGTCCAGGTCCAGGACGGTTTGGGACTTGTTGTCGGTGGATTCAGCTTTCTTGATGAGCACGAACCTTCCGCTAGACATGTCGAACAGCTTGCGGTTGGCACAGTTCAGGGTCCTGTCGAAGTACATCGTCTAGACATATTGCTCGAACATGATCTTCTTAGAGCCAACGACTGTTCCGTTGGTAACGTCAGCCATTCTTTTTAGCGCCTTGAACTCCTGGCCCCTGGTCTCCAGCTCGATTCAGCGCTCACTGAGGAACTGCCAGACGCCCCTGTTAGACCTGAGCCTCTCGGTCCCTCGGCGAGCTCCTCCGTGACGGCAGCCCTGGCCTTTCCCGCGGCCTTCACCGCTTCCTCCGCGGAGTCAATATCTGGCCTGTTCAGCCCCTTCAGTTCCGCGTTGAGCTCAGCGATCTTACTCGGCAGTACACGTCCTCCTTCGCGAACGCGTCTATGGCGAAGTTGGGCGTCAGTGTCCGTCTCCCTCAGTTCGTGGAACCCCCTATAGATCCATGCCCATGTTCGACAGGAGAAAGCTCAGCTTGGCCCCGGCCTCGTCCAGCCTAAGTGTAAGCTCCCTTATCTTCTCCTTCGCCTTGCTCCTGCGGTCCTTCCTGACGGCGATCTCTCCGGTCAGGTCTCTTTCTTCGAGATGACGATCCTGGAGAATCCTCCGCCCTTTGGATGTTCTCGGTGTTCTCATGGAGCGTTCGGGCCGTTAGTTCCGCGGACGGGTACTCCAGTCCTTCAGTGATGGCCACCAGTTCCGCCCTGTCGGTTAATAGCCTCCTCTCGTACTCGGAGATCCTAATCCTCACAGAGTCCAGTGCCTCAGACGTGTCCAGAGACTCCCTAGTCAGGAATTTCAGCTTCGTCCTGAGAGCGTCGAACCCCTTAGACGGTGATCATGTCATTAGGCTTTTCCTATACTATACGAGTTCCTTCTGCTTCCGGTAGATCGCATCGTCCAGCGTCTCCATGGTCTCGGTTGCAGTGCCATGAGTGCCTGAGGCCTCCCTGAGCCGGCGAGATCGACCTCGTATCCTCCGCGGCAAAATGCTAGCTCTTCGCCGGCATTGATTCTGGCGGTGTCCTCCTTCTCCTTCCTCCTTCTGAGCTTGTTTATCACGTCCTCGTCAAGGACGTCTGTCTCCAGAAGAGCGGGGGACGGATAGTACAAGGAGCTGCACAACGGGCACGGGACACCCTGGAGAGATTTGCGCGATCAGCCCAATTTGGGATCTGAGGAACAATGATTTGCTCTCCTCTAGCTCCGCAGCGATGGCCCTGGCCTGGGTGTCGTGGAGAGCGAAGAAGTTCTTCAACCTTCTGACTACGTCCTCGGCCTTTAGACAGGCGGAGCTTCTGGCTCTATCAGCGCTCAGCTTGGACAGCACAGCCTCGGCGTTTTCCACGGCCATCTCCTCGATGTGGATCTTGGAGTCTATGTCCGCTGATCCCTTGAGTCTCCCGTCGATGTCAGACATGCGGGCGAAAGACCGCTCTAGTCTGTTCGCCATCTCCTTGGCGGACGCATTCAGTGTCTCCAGTTCGACTCCGGTCCTGGTCACAGACCTCCGGAGTTTCTCCACCCTCTCGTATCTCGGCATAATATCCCGAATACGGATGTTAACGATCTTCATCTTCTCGGCATCGGTGACCATCGCAGCCGCCCTCTTGGAATCAGCCATTGCAGTCTCATACTCAGCCTCGAGGGACATGATGTCATCCTCCATCCGTTCGAACTTCTTCTCGGTATCCATGAGGTTCGCGTTCAAAGTTCTCAACAGCGTCTTGGCCTCGACCACTGGCGCGGAACGGTTTAGCATATCGCGAGTGGTGTATCCTTTGGAACTTATCGTGGCGCCTCTTTAGCTCCAAAGCCCTGTCCCTCACAGATTCCAGCTCATCAAACTTCTATGTGAGAACGGAGGCCTTCGCCCTGACGTCGACGGCGTTACATATACCATATCCATCTGGGTCCTCTTGGAGTTCAGTGTGAGCATCATAGTCCTCTCCTACTCGGCCCTCGGGTGCTCTGTCAGGTCTTCCACGATGTCGGTCCTGAACTCTTTCAGTTTCTCGTTGGCCTTCCTCAGCTGGCTGCCAAAGGCGGCATTCTTCTCCCTGGTTATCCTAATCAGTCTGTCCTGTATGTCCTTGTAGCGGTTTGTGCCGAAAAGGTTCCTCAGTATAGCGGTCTTCTCGTCACTCTTGGTGTCCAGCAAGTCCATGAATTTATCCTGGGCCAACATCACAATCTATCTCCACTGGTCGGCGTTCATGCCGAGGATCGCCTCCACCCTAGCGTTTACCTTCCTGGGAGCGGTGAAGACAAGCTCACCGGTCCACCTAGAACTGGGTGGTTGGACTCTTTTTTATAATTTTGTCGGTGTAACCGGTGTACGTGTACAGCGGCTCCCTTTCCACCCTATGAGTGGTGCCCAAGTGCTCAAAGGTCAGCGAGACCCATCCCCTTTTGGAGGTTAAGTCGCTTTGCAAGAGCTGGCGTCCTTCCTGGACCCGCTGGTTACTCCAAAGAGGACGAAAGTTATGGCGTCGAAAATCATGGTTTTCTTGGACCCGATGTTCCCGGTGATTAGGAAAAGCTTTGACCCCATGACGGAAAAATCTACTCTGTGGGCTCGGCGTACGGCCCGAAGCCCCTCATCTCCAGCAGAAGTGGCTTCACTTCTCCTCATCCCCTGAGTAAATGCAGTCGCGGAAGATCCCTACCTGGTACTCTGTCAGGTCGTCGCCGGTCATTTCCTTATAGAACCCAACGAACAGTTCATTGGGCTTCATTAGAACCGTCTGCTCGAACTCGTGCTCAAAGGTCACTGTCCCAGATGCTCTACTTCCTAACGTGGACATGAAGTGAGAGAAGGTCTTCTTGAGGTCCTTCATGCCGCCTGCGGGGATCTCGGTGATGTCCGCAATGATGTAATCTCTCCGACCCTCCAGGTCGTTAATTACCGCAAATATGATTTCAATCACTGTCCCTCTGACTACTCTAAGGTCCAGAGGCTCTAGAGGAATTCTCTCGACAGCTGCGTCGCCTTTGCCTTTGATGTCCGCCAGGACGACCTACTTCCTGCAAAGTGCTCAGACGTGGAGTATTTCAACGGGGAGCCGGAGTACCTGATCGTTTTCCTACTGACGGACTGGGGGATGTACAGGTGTTCCAAGGCGATGTAGCTGAACAGGTCTAGCATGGATGCGGGGATGCACTTGATCCCTCTCATATTTGGGCTCTGTTTCTTTGACTTGGAAATCAAAGACTGCCGGAGGCCCCAGCGAAGAACTGGTGAGCGACAGGAGGTTCCTTTCGTCGGCAGACACGCCAGAGGCTTCTAGCACCGCGAGCATTGCCTTCCCGTAGTCGGAGACGTCCACATCCAGACGGGCGCGGACCTCCGAAACCTTAAAGTAGGGCAGAAGGTAGACGTTCAGTGACCCGCATTCATCTTCTGTAACGATCCTCTCAGCTCTCTCGTGAATTTGCTGACGATGTGGACTTCGTGTCTATCTAGGAAGACCTACAAAACTCCAATCTTATACCAGAGTCATGGTTACTGGCGATGATACAAGCCTCGCACCCAGAGATGTGAACCTCTCTAGGAAGTCCTCGAGCGTGGAAATGGCCTTTTCAGTGGGCACGGTTATGTCGTAAACGTCGCCCGCGATGACTACAGTGTCAGGTCTATCCGACTTCACGATATCTGTGATTCTTTCGAGAATAAATCTCTGGTCTTCCGCCATCAAGAAGTTGTAGACGTACTTCCTGAAATGCAATTTGAAGAATATAATATCTTCAATTCACTCACTCTTTAAGTTCATCAGACCTGTTTTTAAATTTTGTGCACGACTTTATAAGATGGCATGTATGTAACATTTACATTTTTTGTAAAAAACAACAGACGCTGTAAACATTTTATCAGAAGCGTACGATGGTCGGATATGACAAAACAGGGCAGATTCATCCAGTCAACGGTTAAGGCTGTGTATTCCATATCCTACGTTTCGGATAAGCTGCAGGTGTCTCGCCCCTCCCTTTACAAGTACATGGACCTGTACAATGCCGGGGAGTACGCCAAAATCCCATTCAAGGTATTCTGTTTCTTCGATCACCTCTCGTCCAGTACCAAGACAGAGGACAACGCCATCCTGTACTTCATCAAGGCCAGGAATGAGAACAAGGCGGACGGACTGTCGTAGACCCTGCGGAGTATATCACCTAAAGCGGCAGTACCATGGTGTTGTTCCCTGATATGGAGGAACCGGAGGACGTAGTGGTGGAGGTGTTGGCCGACACATCTGGCGGCTTCAAGGTCATTGGGGAATACAGGCCAAAGCCAGGCAGAAGGTTTGTCAGAATCGACGACCTGGTCCCTGATCACATCTTCTATTATAGAATGAAAATAGTTGATGGACGGTCCGCCAGGGAACCAATGCCGTTCTCGATAGGTGAGAGCATCCAAGGCACCAGTGTAGGGGGGGGGGGTTTAGGGACCGGCCGTACTGGATAAGGGCGAATACTAGGCAGACCCCCTCTGCAGCTCATAACAATTTTACTTTGCATTACTCCCATCTCACTGACGGTTCTCCATGTTGCTTCAGATTATATTAACAGGAGACCGTACAATTACGTAGAAGGGTCAGATCTTTTGAAGCTCAACTATGGCGACGTTTTCTATGGCCTGGTCTTCGGGGGACAAGAAGTAGCTCCTGAGCCCCAGCCTCTCCGCCTTCCACGGGGTGGCGTCCACGATGGAATCGTCCCGAATCATGCCGATCTCGTCTAAACGGGGATCATTGACATTCATTAAGACGGCAACGAACTCGTCCCTGCCCTTTTTGGGTCTCATCTTGGCCATAGCTTTCCCGATCTGCCTCTCCCAAGCGCAGTAAATGATGATCTCGGTCTGGAGCGTCTTCGATCTGTTAGTGCCCTCTCTGAACGCCCTTTCCGCATGAAGCGCAGCGGACATAGCGTGGTCCTTGCCGGCAACCATGTCGGAATCCAGCAGGACCACGTCCCCTCCCATAGAGGTAAAGTGAGACACAATAGTTTCGAAAGATGTGGGTCCTTTGATGCCGATGACGTTGAAGTGCATGATCTCCTTCAGAAGGTGTGTGTATTTAATCAGAAGTTTTCCACAGTAATGTACTAAAACACCGAGCAAATCAATGTGGCTAACACCGCTTTCGAATTGATTTTGACCGATTCGACCATTTTCCGGACCTATTTTTAACCCTGTGACCCTTCTTCTGAAGGTCACGGGTGTATATTTTTTGTCATTTCGTATTATGAGAAAGATGGATTTATATAGTACGTTGTATATGTAACGTACTATATTTCGGGGAAATTTCCATAGAGATATTGGAGGAGATCAG
>CAZIJM010000098.1:0-5819 GCA_964539695.1 uncultured Methanomassiliicoccales archaeon
TGCCTAGTTTGGTCTAATTTCCTAAACTTGCCTTTTCAACCCTAAATCGTATAGAACCGACAGCAAACAGCTGACTCACTTCAATGCCCATTCTCGCAGATGAGGGGGCGGAATGTCAACCATCAAGTTGAGAACGGAGATCAGCTCCTTCTCGGAGGCCTCCAGCATCCTCCTGTCGGTCTCCCTGTTAAGAACCAGGTCGACTGCGTACCGACTCTGGCGGCCATCTCTATGTCGGTCTAAAGGCGGCCTCCACCATCACAATGTCCTACGGGGCGACAGCCATCTCCCCGTGGCCATCTTAAACATCAGACAATTGGACTTTTTGATGACCACCACCGATATTTGGAATCTGCTCGAACATCCTGATAAAGGATCCAATATCAATGTCGTATGAGTCCTACATGGAATAAAGATCAACAGGGTGCATCGTGATGAGCTCCGCGCCGCCACTAAGGAAGTGGAAGGCGTTGTTAATCTTCTCATAGTGAAGGTGAGGACCACAATGTCAGGGTCGTCTTCCAAGAGCGGGACACCTACGTTGCGCATCTTTCCCACCGTGTCTGGCACTGCCACCGGATACACAGTCCTACCCAGACACTGGGTGAGTAGGAAGCATATTGCGTCACCGTGAAAATCAGGATGTTGTCAATTAACACGTCGAACTCCAGGCGGGTCAGCTTCTCGAAGTAGAACTCTCTGCCGTGAGAGGGGTTGTTCATCAAGAACACAAAGGATATATCCTCTTCCTGCGCGTCGACACGAACTCTCTGGCACCGGATATCGACACTTTGCCCTAATAGACGGTGCCGTCCATGTCTATCATGAATCCGTTGAACCTTATCGTAACCACTCCGAGACTATATACATCGTCTTTCTCAGTTCCTCACGGAAGGCCTTGTTGTATATCGTGGACGCGGGGTGGTACGTCGGTATCAGATCTATGTCCCTGCCTCCGATCCTCACCGTGGTGGTGGCGTTCACCACCGCAGATATCGGCCCGTCGTAGCCGGTCAGGTCCCTGCAAGCTGACTTGCCCAGGGCCACTATGAGCTTCGCATTATGAAGCTCGGACTCCAGGAATGGCCGGCATGCGACCATCTCCTCCAGTGTAGGATTGCGATTACCCGGTGGCCGGCACTTGACTGCGTTAGTGATGAGGACCATCGACCGGTCGAACCCGGCTTCCTCCATCATGCCCTCCAGAATCCTCCCGGAGCGACCAACGAAGGGGCGGCTCTCAAGGTCTTCATTCTCTCCTGGACCCTCGCCGACGAAGACAACCCCGCAGGACGGGTCGCCATCCGGTAGGACAATATTTGTGCGACCGATGTGCAGGCCGCAGAGAGTGCAGTCCGGCTCCGGTCTCATTTCTTCACCAGTTCGGAGGCTCTTACCAGCGACCTGAACTTCACGCCGGCTTCGGCCAGATTCTCCGCCCCGCCGCCTTCACGATCGATCACGGAGATCACGTAGGAGACCTCGGCCTCTGCCTTGCGGAGTGTTCCGATGGCTTTTATACTAGAACCGGCGGTGGTGATAACATCCTCCACCACGAGCACTCTGTCGCCAGGGTTGAGGTCCCCTTCGATGAGTTTCTCAGTACCGTGGTCCTTCTTTTCCTTGCGAATCATGACGTACGGAATTCCCGTCTCCAGAGCCAACGCGATAGCCAGGGGGACGGAACCGAGGACGATGCCTGCGATCCTGTCGGTGACGATACCCTCCTCGGTTATCTTCTCCGCCATCAGCCTTGCTATCAGATGCAAGACCCCGGGGTTCGTACTGGCCTTCTTGATGTCGATATAGTAGTCGCTTTTGGCACCGGAGGCTAGCGTAAACTCGCCAAACTGCAGCGCCCCGCAATCCTTCAGAACTTCAGATAGTTTGCTCATGAGATCACCAGGGCTCCTTCTTGAGTCCCATTTTGTAACCGATGATGTTGACCACCCTGTGGATGACGAACATAATCACGATGATGAATATCAAGGCCGCCAGGTGCCAGCCCTCGATGTAATTGGCGTAAAACCAGTTCGGGAAGAACAGTGCCGTTACTAGGAAGGCACCAATGACAAAGTCGTACTGGTCCAACACGGGAGCCTTCTGCCCCCTCTCCATATCCAGGCGCCTCTTGATGAATGCTCCGCACAGGTCGCCCAGCACCGCTCCGAACGACAGACACGCAAGAACGCCAACATTACCCCAGAATAGGCCATAGCCCCAGTAGTCCTCCGGGTCCCAGATAGATGCCACCGCGATAAGGATAATTCCCACCAAGATGCCAGAGAACGCGCCTCCAAAAAATCCCCTCCAGGTCTTACCATCGCCAAAGATTCTCTTGCCGCACCAAGACCTCATGAAATCCATTTTGGTCTCGCCACTAAACAGCACCGCGGCGGAGTTCGGGACCATTGCGGGCAAGAAGAGCCAGAGCCCAGTGAACATTATGACGACAACTCCAACGACATCCATGGGTACACCATCTGGCCTATCGTCCATGGGACGTATAATTGTTGTCTCGATAATCCACAGATCTAACCGGATTGGATATCACCTGGCCGTGCCGAGCCTCCTGGTGGCCACCTTCTAGTCGTCAACGGCCCAGGCGGTAATGATATCTGCCACACTAATTACCTAGCATTTGATACCGTGCTGTCGACGACCTCCGTTCATCGTTGAACTCACGACCGGGACCGTCAACGATAACTAGTCTTATCATCATCTCAGGGGCATGCTGGTCCTTGACAGTTCCGCATTCTTCTCAATGGATAACCTCCCGGAAGAGGAACACGTTTGCCCTCCGGGGGTCATAAGGGAGTTGGAGAAGCACAGGGACCTCTGCCTCACTCTGTGGAGCAACATGGTCCGCGTCTCCGACTGCACCCAGGAGTCCATGGAGCACGTGAAGGAGGCTGCGAAACGCACCGGTGACATCGCCAGGCTGTCGCCCGTTGACTAGACTGTTCTCGCACTCGCACTGGACGTGGAGGGCACAATATGGTCCGACGACTACTCGATCCAGAACGTTGCCAAGGTCCTCGGGATCCCCTTCAGATCTATTGGGACCGATGGCATTAAGAAGGTCGTCAAGTGGAATTACCAGTGCATCGGATGCCACAAGTGGTATAAGGAGAAACTCTCCGAGTGCCCCATATGCGGGTCCGAAATGCGGGTCTGCCGCAGGAAGAAATGACACCGGGGTGCGTCCGATTGCGCCACCACATTCCTGAAATACGATCAATTGCGACCGCCTTCCTCGACGGTTGCACAAAAATAACTGATGCCTTTGTACTCACGGGAATATGCGCTTGCAACGGATTAGATTGCTCATGCGCCTCTGTCCGAGGATGAACATGCACAGGGTGGTGCTCCTCTCAGACCTGAACGCAAAAGTATCAGCCAGCTTCTTGTTGAAGGCGGCGATTTTGAGAGGTTTTTCCATTATATTCCTCCACTGTTTCTCGTACTCGTCAAGGGCGATATTCGAGGAAATGTTGGACGCAGCCACCTTCCCACAAATGCGACCTGCGATCATAGCAAGAGGTATACCACCTCCGTTGACGGAGATGACCTGCCCCGCCGCGTCGCCAACCACCATCCCATTACCAGATACAGTCCTGTCGATGGGACCCTCGCTGGGGACATATTTACCCTCAAGCTTGGAGTGCTCAGAGAACCCCCTTTTGGAGGCGAATCTGGCAAAGTACTCGGACAAGCTTCCTTCGGAGAATTTGGGTGAGAATCCAACGCCGACATTAGCGCGCCCATCCTTGGGGATAATCCAGCCGTAAGCGCCGGGAGCCACATCGCCAAAATACATATAGAGATATGGCTCAAAGTCTCCTTTCACCTGCGCGGTGACAGCAGGGTACGGGTTCCTGTTTTTCGCCAGACCAAGGCTCTGTGCGACGCGGGAGCCGGGGCCGTCTGCCCCGATGATGATCTTGTAGCGGATGTCACCCTGGTTGGTCTTAGCGACTCCGCCATCTATGCTCCTGAACTGATAGCATCTCTCCAAAGTAGCGCCCTCTTTGACTGCGAGGTCGGCCAGGTACTGGTCGAACCTGTCCCTGTCGGTGGTGTACCCTTCGAAGTCCAGAAGGGTTACCTTGTCATTAGAATCCACGAGCTTGATGCCCTTTGTCTCCAGGCAGCGAAGGCTCCGGGGGATATCGAACAAGGAGTCCGCGTCCGTGAGGTTTGGAAACATGTCTGTGATCTCGGACAGACCCGGCATGAACTCGCCGCACCTGACTGGGACACCCACTTCAGGACGCCTCTCTATAAAGAGCACGTCTGCGCCGTCTATCGCGGCGAACCTTGCGGCAGTGCTACCCGCGGGACCAGACCCCACAACGAGGACGTCGACATCAGTCTTCTCCATCAATGATCACTTATCCCTGCAGACTATGTAATCCGCCAGCTGCAATAGCGCTGTCTTGTATCTGGAATCGGGAACTGCTTTCAAGTATTCTACGGCTTCTGCGGCGAACCTCCTGGCAATCTGGAGACACCTATTGACCGAGTCTGTGGACCTAATTAAGACTAGGGCCTCCCGAACATCGTCGATGGTGACGTCGGTCTTCTCGAAAATCTCTACGAGCCTGGGACCGTACTCTGGGTCCTCCATTGCGTAGATGATCGGCAGGGTGGGTTTGCCGTCGATAAGGTCGGTGCCCACAGCTTTCCCCGTGTTGTGGGGATCCCCAGTGACGTCCAAGGTGTCGTCCACGATTTGAAACGCGAGTCCGATACTAAAGGCGAATCCTCCAAGTGCGTCGAGCATAGCACTGTCGGAGCCGGCTACAGCCACTCCCGATTTAGATGACGCCTCGAACAGCTTTGCGGTCTTGCCGGTGATGATGCGAATGTAGTCCTCCTCTTTCACCGATGCTGCGTGCTCTAAATCCTTCTGTATGAACTCCCCGGCTCCCATGGAAGCGGAGGCATCGATGATGTAGTCGACGATGTGAGGCGCCTCGGCCGCCAGGAGGCGGAACCCTATAGCAAACATGTAATCACCTGCGATGATGGCCTTGCTGACGGTGTACTTCTTGTGGAGTGTCTTCCTTCCACGCCTGATCTCCCCTTGATCGTTGATGTCATCGTGAATCAGGGTAGCACTGTGGATAATTTCGAATGCTGCGCCCACTTTGACCGGGAGTTTCATGTCGATGCCGCCGGCTGCCCCGTAGCTGAGAATGCAGAGGGCGGATCTAATACGTTTGCCTCCCGAAGAGATGACATATTGGCACATCTCAGTAAGTTCGGGGTTCTCAGACTCAAGGTCATGCATCATAAGTTTCTCAACATTTTCGAGTTCCCCGTCTATACAGGAGCGCCACGGCTCAGACATCGCCTTAATATCGCCGTTTCATAAATAAGTGTTTGTAATTAAAATCCGGCACTTCGAATCGATAGCAGAACGGGGGATTAAAGGGTTTGCTTAAGAGGTTTGGTAGATTGTTCTCAGCTCAACAACGCCGAAGCCGCCGTCTCACAGAAGTCAAAGATCAGCTGGGGGTAAACTCCCAGGACGATGACGAAGATCACACAGATCATGATGGCAAGAGTGTAAATCTTGGGCATCTTGATCTTTTCTGTACTGAGTCCCTTCTCGATATACATCGCCTTGACGACCCTCACATAATAGTACAACGAGATAGCTGAATTGAGGATGGCGATGAACGCAAGCCAGATCCACTGAGAGACCACTCCGTCCATATCTCCTATGGCAGAAGAGAACAGGAAAAACTTCGAGGTAAATCCTGCGAGCGGGGGTATTCCTGCCAGAGAGAACAGGAACAGCATCATGGCTG
>CAZIJM010000099.1:0-5775 GCA_964539695.1 uncultured Methanomassiliicoccales archaeon
AGACTGGAAACGGAGTTATGGTGAAAAGTGACCGAGCCGGTCCAATGACCGGCTCGGTCTGTTACGTCTAGATTTGTGTAACAGTGTTTGAAATAGTAGTTTAAGATAATTAATTCATAAAATTGTCATTCAACGAATTGAGTGGTCTGAATTGTGCCAATAAATTATGTAACAATGTTAATAATTGCGTAAACAATAAATATTAGAACTTAGAAATAGGTCCCGAAAAGTTATTCTTCGACTGCATAAGACGAGACCTGAATTCGATCTTACCGAAGGAAATCGTTAGAATCAGCCAATCCGTGACCAGAATCGCTCACTGAAAGTACAATAAGAATGATGACTCCGCTCTGGCTTGGTTTTATGATCTGGGGTTCCATAAGGGATAACATATCCGATGTGATTGTGATCATTAACGGGCCGTTTACATCCCCCGCCTTCGTTGTCAAGATCAGCACGGATTACAGGGACAACAACGCTTAGAGCTGCGTCAACTGGTTTAAGGGAGTCATTTGATGGTAATTAAGATGATTCCCTTCGAGATGGCAGTTGCTACCATCAACAATGAGCCCCTGGACGAGTTCGCTACCTACCCTCTAGTTTATGACCTGTAGAGGAGGCTGATCCCCAGCAAGGCTATTATCTAAATGGAGGGATCACTGACTCTTACTCGTGCACCCAGTTCTTCGTGGAGGGCTTCAACAAATAGAAGTTTCTCTTCATCATGACATTGGAGGACCTGTCCGTCACTGCTTACGACCTGAGGCCGGGGTTAGGACGGACTCGAAGAACACCCCGTTCATCGATAATTACATCATCTATAGCCTCAAGGGTTACAAGAAAATCAAGGTTCCAGATGTGACCAAGAGCCACACCGAGCACCTGATCGAAACGAACGCTAAGGTGGCCAAGCAACTGAAGGACAAGAGTTTCCTCATTATCTTCCTAGAGGGGGCCATCCTTACCCTATCCCAGGCCGCCGACGCGAAGAGTTGTTCATGGATGTGTTCGCCTAGCCGAAGCCGGTGCACAAGATGCTGGAAAAGACCACGAAGATGTACGTTGAGGCCTGGAGAAAATCGCTAAAAGACCGGCGTAGACATAATGTGTTGGGATCACTTTTGGGACACTACTCCCGCCTCAGGAATACTGAGTACAGAGAGTTCGAAGACGACAAGTACGCCAAGATTGCTAACGAGGCCACCCACAAGGCTGGCCTGGGAATCCACAACTGCGCGGATCTGCTCCACATGGACACCCAGATCAAGCAGTTCGGTGTCGACGTATACTCTCTCGTATACTATCCGCAAATCGAAGGCTCCCCCTTCATCTCTAAGGTTATCGAAGATGGGTATTCGGACAACTGCACTATCTTCGAGAACATCGATTCTCAGTTGTTCATGAGAACCTTCGTCGAGGAGATGGAGGTCATCACCAGGGATCTGTGTCAAGAAGCCAAGATCGCAATGTGTAAGAAGAGTTTGAACAGCCACTTCGCTGTGGCTTCCGGGTGCGAAGTTCCCCCGGACCTGGAGTGCAAGATAGAGAATATTACAGTCGTGATGGACGCCACCCACAAGTACGGGCGGTTTGACTGAGGACCATTCGCGGAGGGAATATTCCCTTCAGTAAAACTGCTTCGTATGGAGGATCGCTCTCCGCACATCGTTTTCCTCCTCGGACCCACGATAGCCCTGGGATCCTGCACCTTCTACAATCAGACTAGGGAGTAGCTCTCCGGCGGCACGTCGATCTCGAACAGCGCTCCAGACTCCGATGGGAGGCACTTTATGGTAAACCCAGATGACTCCACAATGCTGTCCACAAGAAACAGCCCGAAGTGGCCCTTGTCAGTCATGTTGAACACCTTATCCCGGATGTCGTCGGGGATCCCGAAGCCGTTGTCAGAGTACACAATGGTCATGTTGCCGCGGGTAATGCGGCAGCGAACGTCTATGGTCGTCACCATCCCGCCGTGAGCCAGAGAGTTGTTGAATAGGTGCTTGAATACTAGCGGGAATGCTGGGTCAGCCAGGACCTCTATCCCGGAGACTTTCACCGTCAGATCCACACTCCCCAGGGCGGAGGCCCTAGACGCGCGGTCGATGACTGTCTCCAGTCTCATCCACGCCGGCCTCTCCTTGCCAGAGGTACGGTAGTCGTCCATAAATCTGATGGCTTTCTGCAGCCTGGTCCAAGCGCCCACCGAAGAGAGCGAAGGATCCAACTCTACGCTGCTGGTGATCATGGAGTTCAGCACCGGCCCCTCCAGGACGGCCACATGGTCCTGTACCCTCTTGATGTCCTCGTTTATGAAGCTCAAGTCAGTGATGTCATTCAGGAGTATCATGAACCCGGACCGGCCCTCAGCAATTTCCGACATCTGGACGAAGCACTCGAAGACCATGTTCAGCTTGTCCAAGGTCATCAGGACGCGGGAGCGTTGCGGCGACCCCGACTTGACGACATCATCTACCTGTTTCAGGACGCTCTTCACCTGCGTCGTGCGCACGTCCGACAGGTGGAAGTGCTCCAGTATGTCCTCCACACCCAGGACGGTCCTGGCCACCTGGTTAATCATTATCACGTCCAGATCGGAGTCGATAAAGACCAGGCCTATGGGCCCGGTGTCGATGAACCTACCAATAGCGTCCTTGTGGAAGTTTTGCATTTTCGAGATTTGCATCTCCCGGTGGATGGCAAATAGATCCTCCATCATGATCTTCAGCTGCTTCTCGTCGTTCCAGGTGTATTCCGTGGCCTTGTTCCCGACGCCGGCGGTACCGATGACCTCTCCGTCCAGGTAGATAGGGACCATCAGTAGCCTTCTTAGCTTCACGTGCCCAGTGGGGGTGCCCTTCTTCATCGCCCGGAAGTCCATGTCATAGTCGTTGACCACTATCGTCTTCCTTAGGCGGATAGACTCTCCCCAGATCCCGGTGGTGTCCAGGTCGAACTCCACGGGGTAGTCGCTCATGGCGCAGCTCTTCATGGCGTTACGAGACCAGGCCAACATTCTGAGTTTTCTGGTCTTCTAGTCGTAGGCGGAGACGTACCCGATCTGGCTGTCGGTCAGCTCGATGGACTGTTCCAGCGCGTACTCGATGACCTTCTGGAAGTCTGACTGGTCCATCTTGGCCATCTTGATCATAGACTCCATGCGGCGCTCGTTGACCCTGCGCTCGGCGTCTATCCTGTTGCGTTCAGCGGTTATGACTACGCGGTTGCAAAACTCCTTGAAGAACTCGGTGGAGTCTCTGCCGCCCCTGGCGATGAATCCATGGATGTGACGGTTTATGAGCTCGCCCATGAGAACCGGCTCCGCCATCCTCGATATCATAATTACTGGGAGGTCGAAGCGCGACCGGTCCGCTAGATCTAGGAAATCGATTATATCCCAGTCTGCGGTGTGGTCGAACACCACCAGCTCTATGCTTCCGTCGCTGTTGAGGGCGGTTATTGCCGCTTCGACACCGTTAGCCATGTGGAGGTCCAGGTTGCGGTCTATCTTCGGCACGAAGCAGGTGGCCAGTCTCCTGAACTCCTCGTCCGCACTCACAAGCAAGATGCTGTACATGTGCCCCATTATCGTCGTGGGTCGAATAAGGATTATCGTTGATACTTCATATCTTCGATGACGCCCTGTTGATCATGCTTGCAAAGTAGCCGGCGCCGAACCCATTGTCGATGTTGACCACACTGACTCCGCTGGCACAGGAATTCAACATGGCGAGCAGCACGGCGAGGCCGCCGAAGGACGCGCCGTAGCCGACGCTGGTGGGTACGGCCACCACTGGGCAGTCCGCCATCCCCCCAACGACACTGGCGAGGGCTCCCTCCATGCCAGCCACGGCGACTATCACTTTGGAAGTCATCACGTCGTCAGTATGGGCCAGCAGCCTGTGGATGCCGGATACACCAACATCGTACACCCTCACGACGTTGTTCCCCAGCACCTCCGCCGTCAGGGCAGCTTCCTCAGCCACGGGGATGTCACTGGTGCCGGCGGTAATGACAGTGATCTTCCCAATGCTGTTCTCCCGCGGCGTTCCGATGATGCCCACTCTGCTCAGTTCGTCGTATTTCAGGGGGAGCATCCCTCCAACCAGTTCCGCGGCCTCAGAGGACATCCTAGTGATCAGCACAGGGGTCTCTCCGGCATCCACCATCCTCGCCGCGATACCAGCAATCTGCTCCGGGGTCTTCCCGGCGCCGAAGATGACCTCTAGCGCCCCTTGGCGCATCCCACGGTGAGTGTCCACCTTCGCGTATCCGATGTCGTCGAAAGGCTCCCTCTTAAGCCTGAGCACCGCGTCATCCACTGACATCCTACCGTCGGCCACCTCTTTTAGAACATCCCTAAGCTCGCTGCCATCCATCTCAATTCCTCGTCACGTCGTCAAGCCCTACGCTCCTAAAGAGCGGTGAGAGCATCCTTTCAATCTCGGGCATCAGTGACGATGCCCTTTTATAGTCGCTATCTTTGACCCTGAGCATCGCATTAGTGCCGTCAGTGCGGACCCTGAAGCCCTCTAGTCCCAGGGAGCCTACCAATCTCTCAGCCTCCGCGACCCTATTTAATATATCATTATTAATTGGGGTACCCACGAACACCCTGGTGGCCACGCATGAGTTCGATGGCCTGTCCCATCCCGGCAGGCCCGCGTCCCTGGAACGAGCGCGGATCTCATCCTTGGTTAAGCCCCACTCCCTCAGCGGAGAGTCGATGCCCAACTCCCTTAGTACCCTCATGCCAGGCCGATCATCTTCCAGATCGGATGCGTTGGTGCCATCGACGATGACGGAGCACCCCAGTTTCGACGCTCCCTCCCTTATTGCGGACATTATTGCTGTCTTGCAGACGTAGCACCTGTCCGGGCTGTTAGCTAGGACCTCCGGGGGCATCTCCACGGGCACATGGACCAGCCGGACGCCAATTTTCGCACACAGCTCGTCAGCCTTCATACGGTCCTCCGGCCGGTCGAACAGGGTATCAGCGTAGAATGCGACCACGTTGGCGCCCGAGGAGAGTGCCAAGTATAGCAGGTACGTCGAGTCCAGGCCGCCGGAGAAGCAGATCCCCACCCTATGGCCGCCAAAGTAGACGTCGGGGTTCATGGAACCACATCGTCGAACAGGTTTAGAAGGTTGTTACTCTTGTGTGTGTTGGTCTAGAATGATCTCGTTGTTGTGGACCTTGGTGCACAGGCTCTTGGAAAGCATCCCTAACTCCATCCACGCCGCGTCGAACACGGCGTTAGGGCACAGGCAGGGTGCGGATAGTGACATACGGACCTCGGGGTCGACGATCCTGCTTCCGATGAAGCTTGCCGCGTCGTCCATGGTAATGCGAGTCAGCTTCTTGGCGTACTCCTGCACATGGGGGCAATCGGACTCGATGCTGACATCTAAGTCTCCGTCGTCCCTTAAAAACACAGTAACCTTGTGCGTTTTGCTGCATGTATTCATCTTCACTATCACGGTCGATACCATTGCATTCCCTCCGAGGTGCGGATGCGTATATCCGTGCCTCATATTGCTATGAACGTGATTTTCGACAATTTTCCGCACCTAAACTGACTTTCTACTGGATGTAATATAAGAAATATTTTAATATCGGTCCTGTGAGAAATTTAAAGACGTCGATGAAACGGATATTGAATTTTGTTCATCACTAACTAATATTAGCTTGATTTCCTGCGACTTTTTATGTCTACATTGGTACTTGGGAATCGCATAGAGGGACTTCAGGCCGAACAGCTTGTAGACCACGTT
>CAZIJM010000100.1:0-5660 GCA_964539695.1 uncultured Methanomassiliicoccales archaeon
GTGAAAAGTGACCGAGCCGGTCCAATGACCGGCTCAGTCCGTCACGTCTATCGAATTGTTCAACAGTGTTGCACTCGAGGGAACCGTTTTATTATATGCGCGGATAGATAGCTCAACACCTCGGGGAAAGAGAACCCCCGGGATTTGAGGGAATGCGATGATAAAGCAGATCCGCGCGAATTATGACGCCAAAGGCATCGAGAGGGATATCCAGGCATATTGGAAGGAGACTGATGTATACCATAAGACGAAGGAATACAGGGCCTCGGGGGAGAGATTCTACTTCGTTGACGGTCCCCCCTACACCACCGGGGCCATTCACTTGGGAACGGCGATGAATAAGACCGTGAAGGACATCTTTATCAGGTACTGGAGGATGTGTGGCTACAACGTCCGCGACCAGCCCGGGTACGACATGCACGGCCTCCCCATCGAGGTCAAGGTCGAGAAGAACATCGGTGTGCACTCCAAGAAGGACATCGAGGAGCTTGGCATTGACAAGTTCGTCAACATCTGCAGGGAGTTTGCCTTGGGACTTCACGTCGACATGACCGAGCAGTTCAAACAACTGGGCGTCTGGATGGACTGGGAGAATCCCTACCAGACAATCAAGTTAGACTACTTGGAATCCGCATGGTGGACCATCCAGAGAGCCGAGAAGAAGGGGCTTCTTAGACCTTCCAGTAGGGTAGTCACCTGGTGCCCCAGATGTGAGACCGCTCTGGCCGAGGCGGAGATCGAATATTGGGACGAGATCGACCCTTCCATCATGGTAAGGTTCCTTCTTAAGGACGGGACCGGGTCCCTCCTAATCTGGACCACCACCCCTTGGACCCTGGCCGCTAACATGGCCGTCGCCGTCCACCCCGACTTTGATTACGCCCGCGTAAGGATGTTGGGCGAGAAGGGCTCTGAGGACATCATTATCCTGGAGTCCCAGGCCGAATATGTCATGCAGAAGGGTGGTTACGAAAGCTTCGAAGTCCTCGAGAGGATGAAGGGCAGGGACCTGGAGGGCCTAGACTACATGCCCCCCTTCGAGGTGGAGGCTGCCCCGTCCAGCGAATGGGCCTGGAGAGTGCTCCTGGCCGACTACGTGGAGAAGGACAACACTGGCCTAGTACACACCGCCCCCGGACACGGGCCCGACGACTACGAGACCGGGAAGAGGTACGGTATCGCTCCGTTTTGCCCCGTGACGGAGAATGGCAGGTACACTGACGAGTTCCCGATCATGGCCGGCAAGAAGATCAAGATGGTGGCGGATGAGGTCATCAAGCTGTTAGATGAGAAGGGCCTAATGTACAGCACTGCCAAAATCAAGCACAGGTACGGCCACTGCTGGAGATGCAAATCTTCCATCATCTACAGGAACACTAGGCAATGGTTCATCACTGTCCCCGATATCAAGGACCAGATGCTGTCGGAGATCGACCGCGTCAAATGGGTCCCCGACTGGGTCGGCTCCACTAGGGAGAGGAACTGGGTGGAGGGCGCCAGGGATTGGTGCATCTCTAGGCAGAGGTATTGGGGCATCCCCATGCCGGTCTGGGAGTGCGAATGTGGCGAGAGAAAGGTCATCGGACAGTACAATGAGCTCAAAGAGGGCGAGGGATACACCGAGGGCATGGACACCCACAGGCCCTGGATAGACGGGGTCACCTTCACTTGCCCCAGGTGCGGGAAGACAATGCACAGGATCAAGGATGTCCTGGATGTATGGTTCGATTCCGGCGTGGTCGCTTGGGCCGACCTGGGATACCCCAGGAGAAGGGACGAGTTTGATCTCTGGTGGCCCCCCAGGTTCATCGTTGAGGCTCACGATCAGACTCGCGGATGGTTCTACTCTCAACTGGGGGCCGGTATAATATCCTTCGATCGCGCACCCTACAACGAGGTCATGATGCACGGATGGGTTCTGGACTCCAAGGGCCAGAAGATGTCTAAGTCTGCGGGGAACGTTATTGAGCCCCTGGACATCATCGATCAGGTCGGCGCGGACTCCCTCAGATACTACCTTATCAAGAGCAACGCGCCCTGGGAGGATACTGCCTTCCAGAAGGACGGCCCCAAGAACGCCAGGAAGGTTCTGAACACCTACTGGAACGTGGTAAACTTCTCGTCCACCTATATGCTCATCGATGACTACGACCCCGACGCGCACACTATGGCCGAGATGACCCTATACCTCAGGGACGAGGATCGGTGGATGATCTCCAGGACTGAGAAGATGGTAGCCGCGGCCACAGAGCACCTGGAGTCCAGGAAGCTTCACAGGTTGGCTAGGATGTTGGAGAACTACATCATGGAGGACCTCTCCAGATGGTACGTCTGCCTGGTTAGGGATAGGTCCTGGTCTGAGAACGCCGACATGAAGAAGGACAAGAACGCCTCTTACTTCACTCTGCACTACGCCATAATGAGGACGGCTCTGGTGTTGGCCCCCATCGCACCTCACATCGCTGAGGAGGTCTACCAACACATGGGTGGCAGGATGTTGTCCGTCCACATGGAGGACTGGCCAGTCTGCGACGGATTCCTGATAGACGAGGAGCTGGAGCACAGCATGTCATTGATCAGGGGCATTGTGGATCTGGTCGCCACCGAGAGGGCTAAGATGGGTTTTAAGCTCAGGTGGCCTCTGCTGCGTATCTTTGTCCGCGGAAGCGACGCGGACGTAAACGCCGCAGTGAAGAGGTTCGAGTCCGTCTTGGCCGACCAGGCTAATGTGAAGAGGGTCCTATACCTCAAGAAGGACGAGATCCCCTCCGAGGAAATGGAGCCGGTGGTCTTCGACGAGGGCGACGTATTCATTGATTTCAGCGTCACCCCCGAGATCGAGGCCGAGGGCTACGCCAGGGAGCTCATCAGGAGGATCCAGCAAATGCGCAAGGATATGAAGCTCAAGGTGGAGCAATTCGTATCCTGCGAGGTCTCTGCCGAGGAGAAGCTGATAGACCTGTTCGAGATCTGGAAGGACCACATTTCTAACGAGGTTAGAGCAAAGTCGTTGATCTTTACGTTTGAGCCCAAGGGCGCCGAGATAAAGACCTGGGATATCACCGGCAAGAACATCACTATTGGGATCACCCTTATCGAGTGAACTAAATCCCCCGCCCGCACGGATCATGGTTTGTGCGGAATTCTTTTTTCTATTCATGCTAAGAATGTTGTACTCCATTAAATTGCATGTATAAAGTGAAGATCACGGTCTTCAAGATCACGCTGGACAAGGAGCTCATAGATAAATATGGCATCGAGAACCTCTCTACCTGCCCGTTCCAAAGGCTGGACCAGGTTTTCTTCGAGGACTACGCCAAGCCGGAGAGCTTTTGCGACTAGATCTGGAAGACGATGTACCAGCACGTGTTCACTCTTGCTTCACGGAGGCCGACGAACTGTTCTACTACGGAGACTAGATTAGGAAGCCGAGCGTAGCGATCTATAGCTGTAACGACAAGATGAGACTTGTCATCTTCAAGCTGGAGAAGACCGACGAGGTGTCTGGGCCAGAATGATGGGATCTGCCGGACCACACTGCAACGGCGGCCTGACGTTTGGGTTTGTCAGGAGCTTCTGAGGAGGGCTCTGACAGCCTCCATAGTCCCCTTTACGGTATCCATAGAACCTACATTTTCCGGGGGCACCCACTCGAATCCTTCATTTTCCCCGTTGAGCATGGGCTCAGCGTCGGAGACTTCGAACAGAAACGTGTGGACTTTCCACATGACGGCCCCCTCCCTGACGTACATGGGTGGGAGTGAGGCATCCGGGGCGTCGACGTGGATGCTCGTCTCCTCTCTTATCTCGCGGACGGCCGCCTGCTCCGGGGACTCCTCGTCCTCGATCTTGCCAGTGACGAGCGACCATTTTCTAGGGAACGATTGGCGAACATTTGAACGCTTCAGCATCAGGACCTTCCCGTTTTGGATGACTATGGAGGACACGATAGCTCTTATGGTCACGCCCCTGATCTCCACCTTCCCAGCATTAGCGTCTACCTCTACCTCATCACCATCCTCGAACATGTCAATCGACGGCACCAAATCGACCATGGGGATGGACGAAATCACAGCTCCAGTCGCCACAATAGTTTCTGCGGATTCGTTGATCACCGCCGCGGGGGCCACCCCGTGGACCATCAAATCGTACATCACGAAGGACCCGACGGTGCTGCCCTTGCCCTTGGGAAACACCAGCACCCTCCCGGCGACATTTCCCCCATTCTCAACACGAAGCTCCCCAGTAGATCCATCCACGCCGCCGAGAAAACTCAGCGGCTCGTCCAACTTGAGTACCTTGCCAGTTGCCTTTCCGGGCATTATCGTGCGTCCATCCGCGATCACATTACCAGCTCCATTAGCGCGGGGATGTCTCTGCAGAGGGCCTTCTGTGAGCAGAGGGTGGGTAGATAGTTGCCGGCCTTTGCAGAGTTGGTGCCGGTATGCTAGAACGTGCCCTCGATAGGGGCGACCACCATGCAGGTGTCCGTCAGGACCGGGCCGAACTCCTCCATGATCTTTACGTCCTTCGGGCATTTCGACCTTACCTCCTTGGAGGTGCAAAACCAGATCTCTATGTCTTTGTTGACCTTTCTCTTGCCTTTCAGGAACGTGGCTATCTGGTGCATCTCCTTTTCCGTCAGGTGGGGGCAACCGATGGCGATTAGTTGCACGTCGTCGACGGTGTTCAGCTTGTCGTATGCGGTCCTTATTTCCCTCTCCCCTATTGAGACCGTCTCCAATTCTGAGATGTCGTGGCTCCCGGCTTCAGGGGTTACGCCCTCGGCGTGCCAGAGCGCCACTGACCCGGACGCGGCCATGGCTGAGGACAGCGCCTTGGCCTCCTCCACGCCCATCTCCGGGCGCAGCCCCCTAAAGTATGGAATCCCCGAGTCGATCGCCATTCCGATCGCCTGGCCCAGCAGTGAGTATGAAAACACGGAGCCGTCTATGTCGGCGTCGATCACTACGGTCGGCCTCCTCTTCTCGTCCAAGTGCAGGCCGTAGTTCGCCGTCTTCCCAATGATGGCGGCGGCCAGCGCCCCGGGTCCGCCCTCCCTGTTGGTTCTAGCTCCGATGAATGAGTTGACAAATGACAACGCTGAAGATTCCGCCCATGCGACGTGGTCGCCGTAGAACGGCACGTTCGCACCAGTGTACGGAGTGCAGGAACATGTTGTGCTGACGCCCATTTGACTATAGAGATTGATGATTCTGAGCTGCTTTTCCGCGAACTCAGGAGTTATGTGCATTTCGGACCAGCGCTCCCTGTCCATACCCACCGGATTGAGAGTGGACGGGACGCTCACCTTAAAGCCTCCGGCGGTCATGTCCTCGAGATACTTTAAGCCTCCGTCGCCGATCGTCTTGTAGGATGCGCCGGACAGGTGCGCCGAAGTTATATCGATAAGGTTCTCCGCCCCGTAGATCTTCCCCAGGGCCGTAACAAGCTCCATCGCCTTTTGTTTACCCTCGCCCCCCTCTCCGTTGAGGATTGCTTCCTCTTTTCTTGTGAGGTTCATGATCTGTGTATACTTTGACACATATTTATGACAGTAATCCCCGTGTTCTAACCGTACGGTTCATGACATCGAGTTCGTACGCGAACTCGGTGTTGTTAGCTGGAAGAAACTATGATTATAAGCAAACTTTGTTTAT
>CAZIJM010000101.1:0-5545 GCA_964539695.1 uncultured Methanomassiliicoccales archaeon
GATAGCTGGTCTAATTACCGATTCAGTCCGTCACATCTATTAAATTGTGCAACAGGGTTGGGTGATTGGAAACGCTTATATCCGATATACATGTAGACAAATTCCTGTTGATTCGACATGAAATTGATTTTTGTCAGCGGCGGTGTGATATCTGGCCTCGGCAAGGGGATCACAGCCTCCTCCATTGGGAGACTGCTAGAGTCCCGTGGGATCAAAGTATCAGCCATCAAGATAGATCCGTACCTGAACATCGACGCGGGGACAATGAATCCCTACGAGCACGGCGAGGTCTATGTCCTTGACGACAAAGGGGAGGTGGATCTGGATTTGGGCAACTACGAGAGGTTTATGGACCTCCACCTGACCAGGGATCATAATATCACTACTGGGAAGGTGTACCGCTCGGTCATCGAGAATGAAAGACATGGGGACTACCTTGGCAAAACGGTGCAGATCATTCCCCATATAACCAACGAGATTAAACGCAGAATCACCTCTGTGGCCAGAAAATCCGGGGCGGACGTGGTCATCGTAGAGCTCGGGGGGACAGTTGGGGATATGGAGTCCATGCCCTTCCTCGAGGCTGCCAGGCAGCTAGGTAGAGACCTCGGGAGGGGGGAGAATGTCATGTTCATCCACACTACTCTTATCCCCATCATGGGCTCCGTGGGCGAGGAGAAAACTAAGCCCACCCAACACTCCGTCAAGGAGCTGATGTCTATTGGAATTGGGCCGGACATCATTGTGGGTAGGTGCTCGGAGCCTCTGAGCCCCGCTGCAGTCTCGAAGATCGCCATGTTCTGTGACGTGCCAGAGAAGGCGGTCATATCTACCCCGGACGCCAGGTCCATTTACGAGGTGCCACTGAACCTAGAGAAACAGGGCGTGGCAGACTACATCATCGAGAGGATGAAGCTAGGTCCTATGACTACTAGAAGGGATATGGACGCCTGGGAGAGGTTCGTCAGCAGGATCGTGAATCCCAAGAGGGAAATCACCATCGCGCTGGTTGGCAAGTACACTGCGCTGGCAGACTCATACCTGTCCCACTTGGAGGCGTTCACCCATGCCGGGGCCGCCAGAGAATGCAGAGTGAGAATCAAGTTCGTGAATAGCGACGATTTTCTTAACGGCAACGCCGAGAGATTGTTTTCCGGTGTCCATGGCGTGATAGTGCCCGGAGGGTTTGGTATCAGAGGCGTGGAAGGAAAGATCGAAGCCGCGAAATACGCTAGGGAGCATATGGTGCCATTTCTGGGCGTTTGCCTCGGGTTTCAGATCGCCACCATAGAGTTCTGTAGGCACGTGCTGGGCCTAGAAATGGCTAGTAGTACCGAGTTCGACCCGGACACCCCCGATCCAGTGATCTGCATTATGGATGAGCAGAAGGGAGTAGTTGACATGGGTGCCACCATGCGCCTGGGGGCTCAAGACGTGATCATTGTCGAGGGATCGAGGGCCGCAGCGCTTTACGGCACTACCCTGATATCAGAGAGACACAGGCACAGGTACGAGGTGAACCCTGACTATATTGACAGGATCGAGAATGCGGGATGGCATTTTACCGGCAGGTCCGAGTGCGCCACTAGGATGGAGATTGGTGAACTGGATGGGCACCCGTACTTCGTGGCGTCCCAGTTCCATCCAGAGTTCAAGTCCAGGCCCCAGAAACCCTCACCTTTGCACCAGGGCCTAGTGGACGCAGCCATCCGCTACATGGATGGCACGCGGTGAAACCCGGGAGAGAGCAACCCTTCCGCACCTTCTCCCACGGAACGGCTGTGCATCGTTCAAAGATGTACCGAACTAGTGTCTGTCTATAGCAGTGTTTATAAACAACACCATGTTAACCGTAGCTATAGGTTTTGACATGTCTGACGAAGATGATTACATGGTATTACTCAACAGAGCGAAGATCGCGTGCCCCGAGACCATTGAGAACCACGAGAGGTTCGAGATCCCTGAGCTAGACATCCTTCAAGAGGGCAAGATCACCGTTTTCAGGAACTTCATCGATGTCACCGACAAGGTCAGACGTGACCCCCAGTACGTGCTTCAATTCCTTTTGAAAGAGCTGGGGGCCCCCGGGAATATCGAGGGACGCAGAGCGGTCTTCAAGGCAAAGATTAACCCCTCTCAAATTAACGATAAGATCCAGATGTACACCGAGACCTACGTCATCTGCTCGGAGTGCGGACTGCCTGATACCAAAATGGTCAAGGACGGGAGAACCCTCATGTTGGAGTGCGAGGCGTGCGGCGCCCGCAAACCGATCACCGTCAGGAAGTCCGTTAGGACCGACGCCACCAACACCCTCCGCGAAGGGGATATCATCGAGCTTCAGATCACCGACGTGGGGAAGAAGGGCGACGGGGTTGGCAAATTCCACGACTACCTCGTCGTCGTTCCCGGCACCATGAAGGGGACCAAGATCCACGCGAAGATCTCTAAGATTTCCGCCAAGACCGCCTTCGCTGTCCCCACGATTGAAGTCTGCACCCGCTGATGAAGTACTATGTCGAGTCCTACGGATGCACCATGAACTTTGGTGAGGGCCGTCGGCTCTCAAAAGACATGGCATCTCTGGGATATGCCCCGGTCTCGTGCGCGGACGATGCTGACATCGTCGTGCTTAACACGTGCACGGTAGTGGAGACCACCGAGAAGCGCATGTTGACAAGGATCTCCGAACTCAAAAGACAGGGCAAGCGGGTGGTCGTCACCGGCTGCATGGCCAAGGTGCAGCCGAGACGTATTGAGATAAGACTACCGGACTCCCCCATTCTCTCTCCTGGGGAGTACGGGAGATTCCGTGACACCATTCTCGAAAGGTATGGCTGCGCCGGGGAGCCAGTCGCGCTCCGGACCGGCACTGATGCCATACTTCCGATCGCCCAGGGCTGTCTCGGCCATTGCTCTTACTGCATCACCAAGTTCGCCAGGGGCGACTTGGTTAGTTACCCCAAGGAAGAGCTCCTGAGGGAGTTTGACTCCTTCATAGCCGGCGGCGTCAAGGAGGTTCTCGTAACGGCGCAGGACACCTCCAGCTACGGGAGAGATGCCGGAGAAAACCTCCCGGATCTACTCCGCTCGATGTTAGAGAGGGAGGGGGACTTCAGGATAAGGCTAGGCATGACAAACCCTGACAGTCTCACCAGGGTGGTCGAAGGTGTTATGGAGCTAATGGACGACGAAAGGATGTACAGGTTTGTTCACATCCCCGTCCAGAGCGGGAGCGACAGCGTTCTCCGCAGGATGCGCAGGAAGTACACCGTGGGGGACTTCATGGATCTGGTCTCTGATCTCCGCGCCGGATGTCCGGACATCAGCATAGCCACGGACCTAATCTGTGGGTTCCCGGGGGAGACCGACGAAGACCATCAGAGAAGCGTGGATCTCATAAAGGATCTCAGGGCGGACACTGTCAACATCACGCGTTTCTCCGCACGTCCAGGAACCGCGATCACATCCACGGAGCAAATCCAAGGCAGGATTTCCGCGAAAAGGTCCGCAGAGCTCACTCGCGTAAAAAATGAGACAGCGTTAGACGTCAACGCAGCGATGGTCGGAAGGACGTATAAGTCGCTAGCGACGGAGAGGGGCAGGGATGGCACCATCGTCAGGACAGGCAACTACAGGCCTGTGGTGATTAGGGACGAGGTTCCGCTGGGCACGTTTCTGGACGTGATCGTAACCGGGAACCGTCCCACATACCTCTTTGGAAGGTTGGCCCGATCAGAACAGTGACTTTAGTACGTGGACGACAGTGCCAGGCTCTGATCCCTCGATGGGCCTGACCCCTCTGCCCCCCTCTTTTTTTATAATTGTATCCAGAACGTCGTCCTCGTAGGCGTGCTGGTTCCTGATATGGAGGTTCGTGTTCCTGCAAGAGAACACGAACAGTATGAAAGAGAACAATCCCAACGTCACCACGAACAGCACGGCGCATATTATCCAGTGCGGCCTGCCGACCAGCGGCCTCATGGGTTCGACATCCATCCCGATCCCCTCCATGACCCTGGATAGCTCCTCGGTGAACTCGATCTGAGACTTTTCGTGCGAATGGGGGAAGCCGTACGTGGCTCCGGTGGTCAGCAGGAATTGGATGATGAGGACAATGTATGACACGGCCGCCAGCATGTAGATTCTGCCGCTAACGCCGTTCTCTATTATGTCAAAGTACACGATGAGGAATAGCAGGTACATGGTTATCAATCCGCATATCACGGAAGAGACCATCTTTAGTGGAAGCTTCCCGCACCTGTGCATCTTCGATGCCAGGGACTTTAACCTGGACGTGTCGCATCCTTTGGAGCCTAAGTATCCTATGAGCGAGGCAGCCCAGACAGAGTCACGCTTCTGGTGGGTGACAGTTCTGGACGCGAGCATGTATAAGAGGAAACTCACGACGTAGCATTCGGTCACCATAGCGGTGACGATGCCCGCCCTGACGCCCTCTTCGGTTATCACTGTGCCGGCATTCGTATTTAGCACGATCGTGATGATGACCAAAGCGACCAGCGCGGGAACGACGATCGTGGCGATAACGACTCCGGGATTCATGACAGTGTCGTATTCGTTCCGTCTTACCACACAGTCGGCAAAATCGTCCGCATAACGATTCTCAGTCATCGTCTCAAGTTATGATTAATATAGTAAAAATAATATCGCCGCATGCTTCGCTCGATAAGGGATGTTCTTAATAACGTGCCGCTGACCGGAATTGTGCTGTCCGAAAGGGACAGGATTAACAGGCAGATAAACGGACATGGGTTCAAGCCCCTCGCCCTCTACCTGGCACAGTTTTTTCTGTTCGTCGTCATCGCAGTGTACTTCGCCAAAATCTCCGTGCTCAGTATGGGTATAGTCAGCGGCTACGGTAACAGCGTTATCACAATAATTGTGTACGTGATCGACGTTCTGATGATGTTGGTGACCATTGACGCCGTCTTGGGAATCTCCTCTGGGAAGCCGCTTTCCTGGTGCAAGGTAATGAGGGGCGCGATCCTGCTGTTCATGTTCTCTATGATCGGGTCCACTTTGGGGACCGGGATGTCCGCGTCCTCACTGGTGACGTTTAGCCCTGTCCTGATGGCAGTTATATGCGTGCCGGTTGCGGCCCTGATGTTCACCAGAGCCGTTAGAGAGTACTTCGTTCTCCCGATGTTGGACATGCCCCCTTTGCGCCGTTGGATCGGCTTCGTGTTCTTCTCCCAGCTCTACCCAGAAAGACGTTACAAGATCGCCTACGAGCAGAGCGACGAAAAGAATGTTATAAGATGAACTCGTGAGGGTATCTATAGTCCTGTGGTGTAGTGGTCAATCATGCTGGCCTTTGGAGCCAGCGACTCCGGTTCGAACCCGGACAGGACTACCATGGATTCTTATTTCCTCGACCTGGCGAATAGCTCCATCGATTCCATATGTGAATTCAGCACTCTTGATATGAATTTGTGAGAGTTTTCAAAGCATCCGCTATAAACAGCCACGTACGCACGTCCATGCGTGCACACGACAAAATATTAGTGGGAGAACAGACAGGTCG
>CAZIJM010000102.1:0-5511 GCA_964539695.1 uncultured Methanomassiliicoccales archaeon
TTGTCTTTGCTCCTCTCGGTGCCCTCTTTGAGCACGATGACGGGCTGGTTTCCGCTTCCGTACATAGGAATGTTCTCCTGTTATCTGGATAACGATAATTTAGAACTTCTATATAAATATAGCTGATGAAACGCGGATTCCTGTTGCAAATTGGCTCGGATTATCTAATATTCGCGTTTCGGGACGCTAGATCACCGATCCCAAATATTTGCCGACTAGTCAATCCCGTCCAGATGTCTCCGCTCGGTCTAATAATGCTTCCAAAGCCCCATACATCTTCTTCAGCCGCTCGATATCGGAGTGGTCCACCATAATCTTCTTTCCGGGTCCACCGCATCCATGAACGATGCCGCGAACAGAGAGTAATGGCAGACCCCCTTGTCGTCCATGAAGATGTTGCAGGTCTCGAACATGATACTGAGACATCCATACTCCCTCATCGCTATGTTCAACGATTTGCAGTGGCGGCTCTCCCCCGATTTAACCTCGGTGCAGCATACCCTGCCCTCGACGACGGTGACAAAATTGACCTCCAGGCCGGAGGACTTCGAGATGTATATGAGCTTTCTTCCTTGGGCGGAGAGAGCTTACGTTACCGCGTTCTCCGCACAGCCTTCAGGTTCATGAACGTGTTCATAGAACACCTCTGTGAACGTGGACTAATCATAACAAGAGATCAGAACGTTAGTGTCCAGCATGTACGGTTTGAACATGTTGACGGAACACCTCTCACCCGGCGAGCTGATAGGATCGTTCACCTTTTTGCACGACAATGTTATATTGGTCATGAACAGCCAGCTCAGGGCTGGTGCAAGGATTCGAACCCTATAGACCTGTTTCCACAGGCCTCCCCCTTCGTCCTTTCGGATTGGTTCGGCGTCTCTACTTTCCGAATATGAACCTCTTATTCTTGCTGGTGAATATTGCGAGGATAGAGTCCAGGCAGTCCAGGGTCAGCAACTTGTCTTTCTTTTCGGCGTACTTGGAGATATCGTTCACATATTCTTTTATAAATTTGTCAAACACCTTCCTAAACCAGAAAACGTGTTCGTTTC
This sequence comes from uncultured Methanomassiliicoccales archaeon, assembly GCA_964539695.1. Lineage (GTDB taxonomy): Archaea > Thermoplasmatota > Thermoplasmata > Methanomassiliicoccales > Methanomethylophilaceae > Methanoprimaticola. The sequence continues at coordinate 1,056 of CAZIJM010000102.1, forward strand.
CGTGAATGAGGAGATCGTCGTGGGCATCCCGCCCACAATCATGTATTGGCGACGAAACTCGATGAACGTGGAGAAGAGCGATTCGCCGATGGACGCTCTCTCACGGATGCATCTTCTCACCTTGTCGATGGCACCCTGTAGCATATCGAGGGCCCAGAAGAACTCCTTGAAGTCCATCAGATGCATAGTCTCCCTTCTCAGTATCCCATCGGATAGAAGAGGACCTATTTCATCCTGATGCCGAGCAGGAACCCGGATGCGACCATCCTGACCTGCCGTCCTCGGCGAATGGCTTCAGAGCAGTCCTGGCTGCAGACAATCTCGATCTCGTCTATGAATATTAACGTCTCTCCCGGGACAAACTCGAAGTTTCTGAACCGGGCGCTCGTAGCCATTATGAGAGTGTCCACGTCCGGGTCACCGTCGAAGATCCTGCGGTTCCCATATAGTTCTGGAGGTCGATCTCTAGGAAATGAGATCCGAAATGCTATCTACCAAACTTCCTGACGGAATACGTCTTGCCAACGTTCTTTGAACCGTCGATCATCATGGTCTTGTGCTTGCCGGAGTCCGCCCATCCTTTCAATGCGGTTGTGATATTCCTGCACATCGGGAGATACGTGACTGAGGTGCCTTAGTTATTTTTAACTCATAACTTTAATGAAAATCCCAAATTATCGTATACTTTTGTACATTTTAAGAATTATAATTTACATAAATGTGAAAATCGCTACACATCCTCTATTCTACATCAGTAAGAAGATGTAGGAAATTTCTCCAATTTCCAGTTACCGACAACAGGGACGATTCTGTACTGGCGGCACTGCCGCTGTCATTCATTCCTGGAGACTATCGGAATACCACGTGATGCTTGAGGCCGGCACCGTGTCGATTCTGCTGTCAAAATATTTATAGAGAATGTCGACGTTCTTCCTTACGTTCTTGAACTCGGTGAGGCAGTACATCTCGGACACGCCGTCGTCATGGCTCTTGTTTATGAACCATATCTGGTCCCTGCGGAGCAGCTCATCAATGTCTATGAATTCGATATCGTGGACATTCGCCCAAGTTGAGCACCTATGTGGTTGTTCCCACAGACGAACTGTCTGACGATCCAGCGCGTCAGTGCGGGGTGGGGATAGACGCCTAACTCGTCAATAATCAGCACCCTACTATTCTCCAGGGCGTCGATGAGCGGCCCCACGAGCTGAACATGATTTTTGTGCCTGCGGACTCGAAATCCACGGGGAACGTCCTGCTGTCTTTGTCGATGGTCGGGGAGCCAAAGTTGTGCTCAATAAGGTGCTCATGGGACAGAGTCTCCGACTCGTGAAGTACCTTTTTGTAGAATTTTAGTGGGATGTCGTCCTTGATATCGGCCAGTCTAACCTGTCTCGTCGTAGCTGAAGTCACTGATGCCGAGGTTGGCAGTGCCGAGGGCCATGATTATGTTCTTTTTCTCAGAATGGTCATCGCAGGTGCACAAACTCTGGATCAACACGCTCGGGCCCGAGGGCACAAAGACGAAGCCGCTCATAATGGCATTGTGGACCTTGGCGCATACAGGGTCGCTACCGACAGCGGCCATTACGAGATAGATCCTATCTGGAGCTGTCATAGACATGATTTTCTTCCTGACACTGGTAAAATCGGTCGGACTTGTCCTGTAGAATACCCTAACCCTGCGTCTCTTGGAATAGTGAGAAAGAGATTGCCAATTATCTTGCCCTTCAGTACTCCACACTGTAATCGTACAACACTATCGATAATGAGATAAAATTCTCATACGGATCGGGGATTCTCTGCATTCTTCGAGAGCCTGTACGGGTTGTAGAGCTTGGACCGGATGCTTCCATCTACGGTTCTAACGACCCTGGTCAGAACATAAATCGCCTCCGTAACGAAAGACTTGCCGGCGGCATTCGGACCAATTATTATCACCAAAGAAAGTACGTTTATATCCGAAGAACTGAGATCAAAGACATTGTTCGGATGTTCCATGACCTTGATCGCCTCCATGCTCAGGGTTACATTGTCTCTCAAGGGACTGAAGTTGCCATTATGAAATTCAACAGCACATACATTGCTCCCTTTGCATCTTTGTAGTAAATTGTGTCGTTTGAGATGAAGATTTGTAAAAAATCTAACAGAACGCGGTTTGATACGTTAAATATTGATATCTTAAGCCGATTCATGCAGTTACTTAAATTCCATTAAACGTATCATGCCTTCTCAGATCAGTATCCTGGATGATAAGCTTTGAAAAATTGCCGATCTCCTATCGCAGCGACCTAGTGTCGTCAAAGTTGCCAGACATTCTAAGTCCCAGTTCCCTCCCGACCCTCACAAGCTTGGTTCTGGCGGCGGGGGACGCCCGTATCCCCATCCTAGTGAGACGAGCTAAGTCGGTATTCCTAAGGTTCAACGGGTCGTGGTACACCGTCCTGACCCCTGCGGCGGTGACGGCCTCCATCAGGTCCCTCTCGCCTCCCTCCAGGGTGGACATCACCGGAGCCACCAGGACGTAGGCTTCCACGCCCGTCTCCAGGAGTTCCCTCAGAGCGTCAAGCCTAGCGCTGGGAAGCGGAGCGCCCGGTTCGGTGATCTTGGACACGCGGTCGTCTACTGTGGTCATGGTGATGCACACCGTGGCCCTCATCTCCCGGAGCAGGTCCGCGTCCCTTAGGACCAGGTCGGACTTGGTGTGCACGTGGACCCTCCTGCCCCTGTTCCGGAGGATCTCCAGGCATATCTGAGTCAGTCTGAACCTTCTTTCGGCGTACTGGTATGGATCGGTGACGGTCCCCAGCCCAATGATGCCCTCCACCCAAGGCAGCTCTCTGACCAGACGTTCAGGAATGTTCCTTTTCACCCTGACCACCCTCCACTGAGACGGGTCGCTGTGGGTTACCCTTGGAGCATAACAGTACACGCAGCCGTGGCTACATCCCCCGTAAGGGTTCAAGGCGTAATCTAGACCGGGTAGTCCGGAGGGAGAGAGGGCACGAGTGCACTCCACAAACCTGTACTCGCCGTTCCATTCACCCCGACCATCAATGAAGTCGGTGAGCGTAGTGTCAGTAATAGTCTTCGATCCTCCTTTGCACTATCCAGTCGCACATGACCCCGGAGTTCCTGATCCAGGTGTCGCGCTTGATGTCCATCACCCTATCCACGTGGGCCAACGCCTGGTCCAAGTTCTCATAGTGCTATGGAACAGTCTTCAGCGCTGCACGCACGTTCTCTCTGACGTTCCAGACGCCCACTGGCATCACGTATCCCGGGTGGGCCTCCCTCATGATCACCGCCCCAGCGGTGCGCCTCTCCCTGGTCAGCAATTCATTAACCGCCATCCTGGAGGCGTAGTAGCATCCCCCGATGTGAGCGTACTCGGTTCTGCTGTCAAAGAACTCGCAGTCCGAGATGATATCGACGGTCTTCCCGATAGGGTTCCAGGTGGTGTTAGGATACCAGGCCTCAATGAGCTCGAACCTCCAGGTGCAAGGCATGAGCATGACAATCCACCTATTGTCTAGCTGCTCCCACTGATAGATCCTGAAATCGTCTATGGTCTCATAAAACCTGGTGGTCTTCAGCATGTACTTGCCGATTATGTCGTCCACGGCGGTGATGCTCCACCTTGTGGGCACGAAGCGGCGATTCCTCTTAATGCCCATGGTGCCCACCGAGAACGCTTTCTCGATATCGGAGATGAGCGTTCCGTTCCTGTAGGCGGCCACCACAGCGTCGGTAGCCTTCATGTCGGTATCGTAAAAGCTGCGCTCCAGGTTCCTCTCTAACCTTCCGTTCCCCATCCTCATAGACACCATTCTTGCGGATGGACCGAAGGGCTGAACCTCGTCGTCAAGGACGATCCTACCCCTGGGCTTCTGCGTGAAGGAAGTCTCGATGTCCACCGGCCTCTCAGTGAGCGCCAGCTCCTGGACGTTGTCCACTATCCTCCCGAACCTGGCGAAGTCCTTGGCGTCAATGCAGTACTTCCCGCGGACCAGCTTAAACCTGAAGTCCACGATTTCGTCAATGGTCTTGCCCATCCACATCTCCGGCTTATCCATGATTGTGGTGTCGCCGAACTCCGGCGGAAGTAGCGGACCGATGTCTACTTTTGGGTATCCATACCTCCCCACAAACACCGCGGGGGGGCTAGAGCCGGCTAGGTCTTTCACGTTTATAAGCGGCATGGTGCGCTGCTGGGAGTAAAACTTGATCATCAAAGGGCAACGATCTTTGCCGCAAAGCCTGTGGGCCCCCTTGCAGACAACGCACAGCCCGTTATTGACCGGCGAGTTGTTAGCTTCTATGGCTCTCTCGAAGAACGCGCTGCCTACTGCCATGAAACCGAAATGCGGAAATCGAATGATAAACGCATGGATGGGAGGGAAGCAGAAGCCAGTTGGAATCGCTTCCGTGCAAGGGGACTGACTTCCACTTTGAT
>CAZIJM010000103.1:0-5493 GCA_964539695.1 uncultured Methanomassiliicoccales archaeon
TAGCCAGCGTCGTAAATGAGGCGTTTCAATGAGAGATCGAAAACTAACACTGTCGTTGAAATCATAAGGCAGTATGGGAAATAGCCGTTCGGATGTCTCTTTTAATAACCTTTATAAAGAACATGTAAGTACGCTCATCTGAAAAAAGGAAAATCGTCTGGGACTGTTCCAGGCAGAATTTCAGATCAGTGATTTGCATGATCTCAAAATTCACGGACATTGGCGTCCCGGAGGACGTCGCTAAAGCCATAAAGGATATGGGATGGGAGGAGCCCACCCCTATCCAGATTAACTCGATTCCGTTCGGACTCAGGGGTATAGATATGTTCGCCCAGGCCCAGACCGGCACCGGAAAGACCGGTGCCTATGGGTCAATCCTCCTCGGAAGCATAGAGGCCGGGAGGCAGGTGCCTTCTGCCATCGTGCTCATCCCCACGAGAGAGTTGGCCAACCAGATTTCGGGCGAGCTGTCTAAACTCTCGAAGTACTCCGGTCACGTGTGCCTACCTATCTACGGCGGCGCCAGCATCGAAGGACAGATTAAAAAGCTCAAGAAGGGATGTGATATTGTCGCTGGGACCCCTGGACGCATCAGGGACATGATCAACCGTGGTGTTCTTGACCTTTCTAAAATCTCCGTCGTGGTTTTAGACGAGGCTGATAGAATGCTCGACATGGGCTTCATCGAGGACATTGAGTACATCCTGAAGGCCATGCCAGAGAAGAGGCACATGATGTTGTTCTCTGCCACCATGCAGGAGAACGTCAAGCAGCTGGCCTTCAACTACATGCGCAACCCTAAGGAGATCTCCGTCTCCCAAGACGAGGTCGTACTAGACCTAACTAAACAGTACTACATATCTGTCGGCAGGAGGAACAAGTCCTGGGCTCTGTGCAGAATCCTGGACATAGACTAGCCCAAGGCCATCATCTTTTGCCAGACCAAGAAGATGGTAGATGTCCTGGACGAGAGGCTCACCAACCTCCACTACATGGTAGAGGCCATTCACGGCGACATGCCCCAGTCTAAGAGGGAGAAGGTCATGTCCGACTTCAGAGAAGACAAAACTGACATACTCATTGCCACCGATGTGGCCGCCAGGGGGTTGGACATCGACGACATCACCTATGTCATCAACTACGACATGCCCGATGATATCGACACCTATATCCACCGCATCGGAAGAACCGGCAGAGCCGGAAAGGAGGGTACGGCCGTGTCATTTGTCACCTCCGAGGAGGAGTACCTAGTCAGGGAATTCGAATTGCGTACGGGAATGGAGATCGAAAAAAGGGATGTCCCCGAGGCTGAGCCCGGCCAGAGAGACACCATTAGGAGAGTTATCGACTACGACCAAATCTCCGACGTTTACGGAATGTGCAGGTTTGAGGTTAACCTTGGCAAGAAGGACGGCTTCGGCAAGGTTAGCTTGGCCAACTTCATCATCCGCAACGCCAGGGTTAAAGACGTGTCTATCGGCAAGATCACCGTCGGGTTGGAGTCGTCCGTGGTTGAGGTTCACAAGGACTTTGGTAACAAGATGACCAAGGACCTACCCAAGGTCAAGTACAAAAATAAGCACATTCAGGTCCGCGTGGTCCATGATTGACCCCGTTATCAGGGCGGAGAGGTCCTCGCCCGCATTCCTTTCACAGATTCCATTATAGGTATACCAACATCCTGTTGTAGCGAGCGTTGTACTCCTCGATGAATCTACAAGGCCTATTGAACGACGAGTACACCGAGATCCTCCTGAGACGGATCCTACCGTTTAAGCATATGGCGGAGCCGTAGTCGTGCCTCCTGATGATCAGGAACCTCTTGCTGGGGTTGACGTGGACGAAGTACTTCCCGTCCACTAAATCGTTGCAGCGAATCGTCTCCTTCGAGACCCTCTCACCATAAAGTCGCGGGATTGCGCTAGGGAACACCTCTGCTCTGTGAAGTGTATCTCCGGTATGTCCGGAGCACTCTATGTCTGCTGATCGGCCTAGTAGGCCTGTAAGTACTCTTCGGCTCGACGCTCTGCTGTGCTCTATCTACTTCTCCAGTTCGGCGATCCTGTCTTGAATCCCTTTTATGATCGCCGAGTCCGCTTACTAGACCTCTTTGCGGACGCGGTCGTACATCTCAGCCTTGTACCGATCGGCAAAGACCTTCACAAGCTCTTGATAGTTCGACATTCACAGCGAGTCGATGATGCATTACTCCCTGTCCATGAACGCGATCGTGCTGTTTATGTGGGACACTATATTCTCGCCTTTGCGGTCGATGTAGAACGATAGGATGTGAAACCTCTTAACCACCTTACAGCAGTCGTCCTTAGTGAACCCAGTTTTCTCCAGCAAGTCTTGTATGTCCCTCTGCTAGTCCATGAAGTCCTTCTTCTCCGCTATCAGTAATCCACCTCTTGCTTGAGGGTGGGACTGGAGAGGGATATGAACAAAATGTCGTCCAGTAGGCAGTAGACGTTGGCGGCACATTTGTACTCCTCGTTGTAGATATTATTGAAGGCCCCGACCTTCACTCTCTTTTCCGCTGACTAGACCTTCTGAATTGCCAGTAAAGTTTTTGTCGCTTATCACAATGGCCACATCGAAGTGGTTCATCAACACGTACTCCAGCATCTCGCATGCCAAGGAGATGTCGACCTCCTTCTGTTTTATCTTCCTATCGTGGTAGACCATTGACTTTTGTGCTGTTGCCTTAAATCCCTATTTTCGAAGCTTGTTGTGCATCATCACAATCTTGTCGTCCTTGCTGGTATACATATTCTTGGCGTTGAAAATGTACATCCCGATCAGATCCCTGGAGCCCATGAGTATCTACGTTAGCCTAAAAAGATTTAGGCGGGTGCTATCGCCCACGAAGCGCACGCTCTCGAAGATGATCCTGTAGTTGATGAACATCATAATCCTGTTGTAGCTATGTTTAGTGAAGAATGTTATTATTTCGTGATACGAATGACATGGCACAACTTTAACAATTGTGACTATCGTTTTAACTCCGGCGGACCTGAGGGTGCTGATCGAGCAGAACAGAGGAAAGATCAGAGGCAGTGGGAAGGACACTGGGGCCGATGATTTGATGCGCAGAGCATGAACCTGCCCTTAGAGGAGATGAAGCAGTTCAGGAATCCAACTGGACGGTCCAAGGAGCAATCCGTGAACTCTGAGGATGGGAAGATTCCCAGAAGGTCCACAATGACAAAATGACCGAGTTCAATAATAGGATAGAAAATCTTTGGAGCAAGTTGGACGAAGTCAAGAAAGAAAAGAATGCCATGCGCAACAAATGCGACAGCTACAGGATCCGTTTCGAGAACAAACAAGGTGAGTTGGATAAGGCTAATGCCATCATCGAAACGCTGAAGGTCGACAACTCCGAGTTCTGCAACTAGAACAGCAGGCTCCAGTCGGACCGGGCGACGTCAGGAAGCGGAAGTCTCCGTCTGACGACCTAGCAAGAGAGGAGTAACTTCTGGACTGTAGGGGGACTCGAGACGAAACTCGGTGAAGCTAAGAAAGAGGTGGCGGAGCTCACCGCGAAGTTCGAAGACTTCGAATACAGAGTCAAGGAGCTGTCTAAGCAGTTCAAAAGGATTCGCATCGAACCCGCTTCAGCGAAGTCTGCGTGTGGATCGTCGATAAGATTGTCCAAAGCTCACTCTAAACACTGAAATCTGACATCTTTATGGAGTCCTGATACACAGTTGACTGTACCAAGACAGGTACACTATGAAGATCACCCCCAACGTTGAGGGGAGGGTTTTGTGCACTGGCTGCATGATCACGCTGCCTCATCTAGGGCTATTTCTGACCTACGACAGGAGGTTGAAATACTACACTTATCCCGACAACGGCCTCGGGATCATGCTGTTCCTACGACGATGTTTAGTCCGGATCATCCATCGATGCATCTAACGGGATCGACCTTCTCCTTGGCGGGAGATTTCGTCGAGCGATGCAAATTATATATTGGTTCCCTTGACGATTCACTAGGGAAATGTTTATCTTTTTTGTATAACCAAGGTGAGACGACATCTGGATTTTATTTAATCTATATACTACACATATGTATATAACGATATAAGAAAATACAACGTTTATTCAGATTGACTACTGCTATGAAACAAGCAACAGATTATTTTATATGTTGGACCGAGTAGCACTACTATGGTAACATACAATGTTTCCGAAGCGCGGCAGAAGCTGCATTAACTCGTCGATAGATCCCCGATGAGAGAGAAAATCACTATCAGCGCCGGCGCCAGAAACATCGTGATGATATCCGAAGACGATTGGGACTCGCTTGTCGAGACCATTAGCGTCTTGACCATCTCGACGGTCCTGGAATTCTACAAGTCATCGTTGGAGAAGGCTCCAGAGACAGCCTAAAGTGAACTGCCATCGAATAGAAGTCCAGCTCCAAGAGAGCTGGCGCACCATCATGTTTTAAAGAAGACCTGTGTTGCTCAGATCCGTCGCACCCCGTGGGAAGGCGAAACTTCAATTACGAGACAAAGAAAGAAAAGGCCGTGACGGGCACGACCTGCGCTTCTGGAATCAGGACCTGTCGGCGATCTCTGTTAGAACTTTCACAACGAAGTCCTCGGTGGGCATGGCCCCGAGGTTCTGCCCCTCCCTGGTCCTGACAGTGACGATAGATCCGTCGGAGTTTTCCTTCTCTCCCAGCACTAGCATGTAGGGGATCTTCTGGAGCTGTGCCTCACGAATCTTATAGCCGATCTTGTTGTCGCTGTTGTCCAGCTCAATCCTGATACCGGCGTTCTTGAGCCTGGCGGCGACCCCGGTCGCGTAGTCGAATGACTTCTCGGACACCGAGAGCACCCTGACTTGCACCGGGGCCAGCCACACTGGGAACCTGCCGGCGTAGTGCTCGGTCAGGATGCCGATAAACCTCTCGATGGATCCGAAGATCACCCTGTGGATCATGATCAATCCGTGCTTCTCGCCGTCGGAGCCAGTGTACTCTATTTCAAACCTCTGGGGTAGCTGGAAGTCCAACTGGATTGTACCGCACTGCCAGGTTCTGTTTAGGCAGTCCTCCAGATGGAAGTCGATCTTGGGCCCGTAGAACGCGCCGTCGCCTTCGTTGACTACGTACTCGAGTCCCATAGTCTTCAGGACGTTCTTCAGAGCGGAGATGGCCATCTCCCAGTCTTCATCGGACCCTATGGAGTTCTTGGGCCTAGTAGACAGCTCCACGTGGTACTTGAAACCAAACTTGGAGTAAACCTCGTCGATGAGCTTGACTATGCCCTCTATCTCTTGTTCCATCTGGTCGGGGGTCATGTAGATATGGGAGTCATCCTGGGTAAAGCACCTAACCCTGAACAGACCGTGCAGCGTCCCGGACTTCTCGTGCCTATGGACCAGTCCTAACTCCCCCAGTTTTAAGGGGAGATCCCTGTAGGACCTGGGCTCGGTCTTGTACACCAGGATGCTGCCGGGGCAGTTCATGGGCTTGAC